>JADHNX010000362.1 GCA_016779365.1 Planctomycetaceae bacterium | reverse complement strand
CTTCGGAATAGGATCGCTGTTTCGAGCGATCCGAGGCATCGCTCGATGATTGAGAAGTGGGCTTGCTCATGAAAATCAGACCTTTCAAAAGGAACAGACAGTATTGCCCGTCCCTGTCCGTTTTTCATGGGCCGCCGCATGGATGATCCGGCCCGTCAGTGCTGAATCCTGTTTCAGCAAACTTCAGACGGGAGATGGAACGTGCAAATCAATGACGATCGAATGATGACTCGCAGCGAGGCGGCGGCGTACCTCGGGTTGCGGCCTGCAACTCTGGAGGCGTGGGCGAGTCGTGGCAGCGTGAATCTGCCGTTCTCGAAACTCGGCAGGCTGGTCAGATACCGCAAGCGGGATCTGGATCGGTTCATTGATTCGAACCGGGCGACAGCCACCAGCAAACGCTCTTAACCCGTCCACCAATGAGAAAGGCCGAAGCCTTCGTTGGAAGGGATCGGCCTGACTCGAAATTCACGCTGTCGGTGATTTCTTTGCGGGGATCGCACCGGACGGCATGGAGGCTTTTCAGCATGGCTCAGGATAGCGGAGCTGGCTTACGGAATGGAGCCAGAAAGAAACCAAAACGCGGAACTGGTTATCCCAGGCGGACCCCGTTCTTTTTCCATCGGTTCGTGCGATGGTTGATCAAAACCTGCGCGGCGATGGTCATCGGTGCTGACGGTTGCTGGCTGCTGGCGGTCATCGCGGCGACGGAAGACAGCGCGAGGTATCGGTACGCCGTGCGGTTTTTCAATCAGCAACTCGCTCAGTTGTGCGGTTGGTCGATCGACAAACTGGATCGTGTCCGTCGTCGCTGCATTGACGAAGGGTTTCTGCACTACGAAGCCGGAGGCAACCGCACGCCCGGTCTGTATTGGGTGCTGGTCGATGGCTCGCTTGAAGACGCACCGGAACTCGGACCAATCGGCGAGCTTGATTCAGACTTCAAACCGCAAGTTGCGGAACATCCTGCGGAAGATTCCACGACTGAACCGCTTGGATCCTGCGGAGAGACTCCGGAGGAAAGTGCCGAACTGACAAGCCTGCTCCTATCCAATACCTCGCCTCCCCCACCTCCCGTTGCCCCGAACGTGGAACCGTCGAAGCCTGAACCCGTCGGCGAGGCTGACCGATGGGATGAGGTGGAGGAAGGATTGATTTCTTCAGGAGTCAGTCACTGGCGCGGGTTGCTCAGCAGTTTCCGGCAGACAGGTTGCTCAGCGGAGCACGCGCTCGAGCTGATTGCGTTCTGGAAGCTGAATCAGGATCGGTTTGATTCTCCGGTCGGAGCACTGCATCACCGGTTCGAAAATGCTCACCCGTCGATTCCCGCTGACGAACGCTGGCCGGGACTCCAGGCGAAGCCCAAACCAAAGCCCGCGCCGGAAGTCGAAATCGGTCGGTACACCGCTGCCTGGTCGCTGCTACGGCCATCGCGTCGAGCGGAGCTGGCTCGGCAGGCTCAGATTGATCTGAGCGGCCACGAAGGGAAAGGACTTCGGGAACTGCCGCCAGCATTGCAGAAACCGATCATCGAAATACTCGCTCGGGGAACGAAACAAAAGCCGTCACCAGGACGGGAAGACTGAATCAACAACGACGATTTGAAGCCCGTCGACGGTCGACGGGCAGAGCTGCTGAGGAACTGCGAGGCTGGCCAGTCCAGCCAGAAAGTGAAGTTCAACGGATGAACGAACGAAGTTTGTTTGACGACGGACAGAGCGATCGGGACAGGCCGCCGGACAAGCCGGTCGGTCTGCCGCACAACCGAACGGACACCAGCCGTGAAGCTGCGGAGAGGATGGTTCCGGGGGCGATGGCTCAGGCCGCTCGGGTGTTTCACTTCATCGCAAAGTGTGGCGAGGAAGGCGCCACCGATCACGAAGTCCAGGCCGAACTCGGAATGACCGGCGACAGCGAACGGCCACGTCGTTGGTCGCTGCAACGATCCGGGCTGATTTGCGACTCCGGACAACGCCGCAAGTCACCAACAGGAAGGAAAGCCATTGTCTGGATCGCTACCGAAAAGAAGTGACCAGTCGGCAGGTGGTCAAGACCTGCCGACCGGTCTGGTGAATTCAAGTTCTCAAAGGAACTCAAACTCTGTTTCGAAAGTAGATGCTATGTCAGTTGAAGAGCCAAAGAAACGCCAGCCGAACCGGTTCGGAATCGGCAGGCACGATGATCCGATCGGCGATGTAATCCGCCGCGTGAAAGTGGCGATGCCAAAGGCTCTGCCGCTGGAGCAACGAAACGACGCTCTGGCTCGGGGCGTGCGCCGACTCAGGCGACTTCGACGTGGTGGCCAGTCCGGTTCTGCCGGCGCTGCCGTTGCGGCGTAACGGGCTGAAACTCTGAAGCCTGTTTTCTCCAAAGATGTCCCGCCCGGAGTTCCGCTCCGGCGCGGGACATCGATTTCCGACGGTTGGAATACAAGTTCAAAACTCACGGAGCGGTCTGCCGTTCCGCCGACAAGGACAACGACATGATCACAACGAATGAATCACCACCGACGCCGACGCCGCTGCTGACGGTTCGTGAAACCGCCGACGTGCTGCGCGTTTCAGAACGGACTCTCTGGACGCTGACCAACTCAGGAGAACTGCCATCGGTGCGCGTCGGTCGGTCGGTGCGGTACGACCAGAACGACCTCGCCGCGTGGATCGCTTCGCGGAAAACGGCTTGCTGATGGCACGTTGAAGGATTGCGAAAAATTGCGACCGATTGCCGCGCATGAAACTGCCGCTGTGAGGCTTCAGATGGCTGGCCGCGAGTATCAACGGTCGCCTGGAGCCTGCCAGTGGTGGGCGACAATGCGTCTCGCTGCGACGGCCTGCCAGAAGTGTGGGTTGTCGGCGTTCAACGTGGCAAGGTATGACATGACGCGAGCCGCCGGGTTTGTGGAATTCCCGACGGCTCGCAAAGGTAACACGAACCGGAAGGTAACACCGTGGCGAGTATCTCGAAAGATCCGAAGGGCAATCGGTCCATTCAGTTTGTGGGCAAGGATCGAAAGCGAAAAACCGTCCGCCTGGGGAAGTGTTCTCAGCGACAAGCCGAAGCGGTCAAGGTCCATGTTGAACGGCTCGTTCACGCGACGATCACCGGACATCCGGCAGACCCCGACACCGCTCGCTGGCTGGTTTCGATCGACGCGAAACTCGCAGACCGCCTGGCAGGTGTCGGGCTGGTCGACAAACGAGACGCGTTGACGCTGGCCGCGTTCATCGACAGTTACATCGCCATGCGGACCGACGTGAAGCCGCGAACGCGAGAACTCTACGAACAGACGCGGCGAAGTTTGCTGGAGTTCTTCGACGCCAATCGAGACCTCGCGACAATCACACCCGGAGACGCCGACGCATGGCAGCTCTACCTGAAAGGGCAGGGGCTCGCTCAAAACACCATTCGGCGCCGTTGTGGCCGGGCAAAACAATTCCTCAAAGCCGCCGTTCGGCAGAAGCTGATTGAAGAGAATCCGTTTGCTGACCTGAAAAGTCTGGTCGTCGGGAATCCTGAACGGTTCTACTTCGTGACTCGGCAGGAAGCGCAACAGGTCATCGACGCCTGCCCCGATGCGGAATGGCGTTTGATCTTCGCTCTGAGCCGATTCGGAGGCCTCCGTTGCCCGTCAGAACACCTCGCCCTGCGATGGTCCGACGTGAATTGGGAACATGGCCGGATTCTGGTCAGCAGTCCGAAGACGGAGCATCTGGCCGGAGGCGAAAGCCGGTTGGTCCCGATGTTCCCGGAACTGCGCCCGTACCTGGAACAGGCATTCGACCAGGCGGAACCGGGGAGTGAATTCGTCATCACCCGTTACCGGGACGCCGACAAGAATCTGCGGACGCAACTGCACCGGATTATCTGTCGGGCTGGCCTGAAGCCGTGGCCGAAAGTGTTCCAGAATCTGCGATCGACTCGCGAGACCGAACTGGCCGAACAGTTTCCGTTGCAAGCCGTCTGCCAGTGGATCGGCAATTCTCAGGCGGTTGCTCAGAAGCACTATTTGCAGGTCACCAGCGAACACTTCGAACGGGCCGCCAGCATCTCCGAAAAAGCGCTGCAGAATCCGGTGCAGCAACCGCTCGAATGCACCGGAAATGCAGCGCAAGTAGTGAACACCGCGCATGAAAAAACCCCGGAAAGTTCCGGGGTTTGCGAGTCTCTGCCAGTTTCTACTACTGAACAGAACTCCCCGAGACGACTCCCAACGCAACTTTTCTGGTGGTGCTCGACCTGAATTTTTGCAGGCGGAAATACGGTGAATTGAATTTCCGCGACGAAACCTCACACTCAAACGACCCAGTGATTGAACGGGCCGATCCTCGGAATCCTCTGCAATACGCACGTCAATTCGACGATTTCTTGTCTGCCAACGGGCAGTTCACTATGCAAGCCGCTGCGGACGCATTTCGCGTCTCAAAGGCGACGGTCTGCTACTACTCGGCCCTGATCAAGCGGCTTCCCGTCGAACTCGTGACCTGGCTTGAAAGAGCTGAAGACCCCCGGGTGCTTGGATTTCTAACCGAACGGCGACTGCGACCAATCACCAGATTGGTAGGTGACAATCAGATTCTAAGATTGAAGTCGGTGCTGAGCACATTGAGCAACGAACTGAGCGACGATGATCGGCTGGCCGAGGAGTTGAATGCGATCATTGACCGTCTCTGACGGCATCGTTTGATCGAGAAACGCGATGACAAACTTGACCCTATAGCGACATGTGTGATCACTCCGCCCATTTGATCACGCCCGGGCCACACAAGGGGGCCATGTCGGCCGTCCATTGACAGTCGCCCATGGGTTCCACATGACGGCCGGGACTGATCTCCAGACTGCCCAATCAGGCTCATCCAGCGCGGCGTAAATCAATCAGCCGCCTAAACCAATAAATGAAGTCTACCTGCCTGCGACGACCGCTGCGTGGACAGACAGTAAACCCGCAGCCTATTCAGCACGCAGAAACGCTAAGTCTTTCCATCCATCACTTAATAGTGACACCGATCACCACATTATTTAGCTCCGACGTCTCGTACAGAGAACTGCAATGCACAGAAGTGGAATCTCAGTAAAAAGGCAACTCGAAAGGACTCTCGTGCTCGAACAACTCTGCTTCGGCTGCAGTCTGTGAACAGCCGCCCCGGCCCTCCAGCAGACCCCGCAGGCTGGTATCGCCACGCACGTCTGCAGCCACACCTTCCACGCAACCGGCATCACCGCCTACCAGGAAAACGGCGGAGTCCTGGAAAGACTCCCGCCGCAATGCACGTCAAGTGGCGATCTATTCGACATCCCTCAGCGGAGTCCATTAATCTTCCGGTTCCCACGCTCCTGGAGTTGGCAGCGCGGTGTGAGCAATATGTTTCGTCCGGCCTGACGATCAGAGCACGTTAGGGCATCATCGGATCAGGCGTGAAAGACGCACGCTGCGCACCAGCGCAGTCACCGGCTGGCAGCGACCGACTCCAATGAACGCGGAGTCAACGCGAGGTGGCACCAACAGCGGAGCGACTACAAAGCCGTCGATATGTAGACGCCGGTCAGAAAACGTAGCGCCGGGCGGTCGAAAAACGTAGCGCTGTGGTTGTGAAGTGAGGACCGATGTGGTGGCTTTTCGTCGGTCCGTCGAGGTCTCTGTTGAGTTATTTCGACTTGCTGCTGGCGTTGCTTGAGCGTTTTGTCTGTCGCGTCTTTGCATCTCGCAGACGGTAGCTTTCTCCGCCGGCTTCGAGGATATGGCAGCGGTGTGTCAGACGGTCCAGTGTGGCACCAGTCAGGCGTTCGCTGCCCAGCACTTCGGTCCAGTTTTCGAACGGCAGGTTCGTGGTGACAATGACGCTGTGGCGTTCGTACGCCGTGCTGATCACGTCGAACAGAAGTTCCGAACCAAGTTTACTGGCCGGAACGTAACCCAGTTCATCAAGGATGAGCAGGTCGATTTTCGCCAGCTGAGCCTTCAGCCGCAGGAGTACTCGTTCTTCACGAGCCTCCATCAACTGTGTGATCAGTTCCGTG
>JADHNX010000361.1 GCA_016779365.1 Planctomycetaceae bacterium | reverse complement strand
ACAAGGCGAGTGGGTCAAGCAGGGCGACCTCGTTGCTGAAGTCGTCGCTCTGGACGAAGTTGACATCCTCGTGAGCGTTCTTGAAAAACACATTGCTCACATCCGCATTGGCCAGAACATTGCCGTCGAGATTCCAGCATTGCCTGACCTGCCGATCGTCGGAAAGGTTTCGTCCATCGTCCCGCAGGCTGATCTGCGTGCCCGATCGTTCCCGGTCAAAGTCCGAGTCAGGAATTCGATTCAGACAGCCCCGTCGAAAGCCGACTCCAACGCAGCACCAATGGCAACCATTAAGGCTGGCATGCTTGCACGAGCCATCATCCCGACAGGAGCCAAACGAAAAGGTCTGCTGGTGCCGAAAGATGCCCTCGTCCTGGGCGGCCCGGCTCCAACGGTTTTCGTCGTCGACGCGACCGTCCCCGACATCAACGCTCCGATTGATGACAAAGGATCAACTTCCGGATCGACAAACACCGGCAAGGTTCGACCAGTGCCGGTCAAGATGGGTTCGTCGGATGGACGACTGATCGAGATCGACGGCCCGATCAAAGCAGGTGAGCTGGTCGTTGTTCGAGGCAACGAACGTCTGCGACCCGGCCAGGAAATCGCCATCATCGAAACTCTTGACCCTCAAGCGATTCCCCGCGCATCAGCGGCCGGTCGGTAACCATTCATGAATTTCATTCGAGCGGTTGTTCATAATCCGGTCAAAGTGACGGTCGGAGTTCTGCTGGTCGCACTTTTCGGCGTCGTCGCGCTGCTGCGCATGCCGCTGCAACTGACGCCGGAAGTTCAAACACCAACGATCAGCGTGCAGACTCGCTGGCCGGGCGCGAGTCCTCAGGAAGTCGAACGCGAAATCATCATCGAGCAGGAAGAGCAGCTCAAAAGCGTCGAAGGGCTGGTCAAACTGAGTTCCGAAGCAACCGATTCGCAAGGCACGGTCAAACTTGAATTTCACGTCGGCACCGATCTCGAAGGTGCCCTGCTGAAAGTCAACGCCCGGCTGCAGCAGGTTCGCGAGTATCCCGAAGAAGCCGACCAGCCAGTGATTTCGACGTCGAACTCGTCGGACCGGCCCATCGCCTGGTTCATCCTCAGTACAAGAATGCCGACCGACGAACAGATCGTCGCTTTTCAGGGCGAGCATCCGGAACTGGCGGACAAACTCGAGCTGGTCCGAAAGGCGCACAACTTTGGCCTGGCCATGCTGCGACTGCGACTGCTCGCCAACGAGCACGAAGAGATCGGCGAAGCTCTGCTGCCTTACCGAAACACCGATGTCACAAAACTACGTCGCTACGCGGAAGATGAAATCGAAGCCCGCTTCGAACGCGTTTCGGGAGTGTCTCAGTCAAACGTCCTGGGCGGCCTGGAAGACGAGATGCAGGTTCTCGTTGATCCCGAAGAGCTGGCCGCTCGACAGATCACGATCGAAGATCTTCGGCGAGTGCTGCGTGCTCAGAATCAGGACACGTCCGCCGGAGACTTCTGGGAAGGCAAACGCCGCTGGGTCGTGCGAACGCTCGGCCAGTTCCGATCTCCGGAAGACGTCGGAAACCAGTTGGTCGCCGTTCGCGATGGAGTTCCGGTTTACGTTCGCGACGTCGCCGAGATCGAACTCGGATATCGCAAGCCCGACGGCATCGTTCGACGGTTTGGTGAGTCCAGCATCGCCGTGAACTGTATCCGCGAAACCGGAGCGAACGTCCTGGACGTGATGGACGGCCTGCGCGCGATGCGGGCCGAAATCGACGAGCACATTCTGAAACCAAAGGGCCTGCAACTCGTGCAGGTTTACGACGAAACGGAATACATCTACTCGGCCCTCGACCTCGTCCAGCAGAACATCTTCATCGGTGGCGCGTTGACGATGATCGTTCTGATGCTGTTTCTGCATCTGGGCATTCGCACGCTGGCCGTCGTTCCGTTCATCGTCGTGTCGGCACTGGCTGCCGCTTACGTCTCGTCGTGGTTTTTTCTGATCTGCATTGCTCTGCTGATCGGCGTCGGCTTCTGGGCCGCTCGCGGAGCACTGGTCGTCGGCCTGGCAATTCCGACCAGCATCATCGGGACATTTCTGATTCTCGGCCTGCTGGGACGATCGCTGAACGTCGTCAGTCTGGCGGGCATGGCCTTCGCTGTGGGAATGCTCGTCGACAATGCAGTCGTCGTTCTGGAAAACGTCTTTCGCCGATTTTCTGAGGGAGAGAGCGCCTTCGACGCGGCGATTAACGGCACGGCAGAAGTGTCCGGAGCCGTGATCGCTTCAACCTTGACGACGATCGCCGTCTTCCTGCCGGTCGTCTTTGTGCAGGAAGAAGCCGGACAACTTTTTCAGGACATCGCCCTGGCCATCACCGGTGCCGTCGGTTTGTCGCTCGTTGTGTCGGTGACTCTGATCTCGACCTCGTCGGCGCGACTGCTGCACCGAGACAACTCTGCTGCTGAAGAATCGTCAACAGTACAAACAGTCGGACTGGGTTCAGTCGCTGGTCGGATGGCTGCATTCGGCGGAGGCTTTGTCTCGATGATCGTCGGCTTCAACCAATGGGTGCAGCAAGGGACGGCGAGACGCCTGTTCGTAACTCTGGGACTCGTCGGCGCGTCTTTCGCCGGCTCGTGGGCGTTCTGGCCTCGCGTCGAGTATCTGCCAAACGGAAACCGAAACCTGATCTTCGCCATCCTGCTGCCGCCGCCCGGCTACAACCTGAACCAGCTCATGGAACTTGGGCAAACGGTCGAAAGCAATCTGCGTCCATACTGGGACGCCGTGCCCGGTAGTGAAGAAGCCAGCAAACTCGACGGCCCCATTATCGGCGACTTCTTTTTCGTCGCACGTGGCCGCAGCGTTTTCATGGGTTTACGAGCTTACGAAGAAGAACGAGCCGCCGAGATTATTCCGCTGATCCAACGAGCCACCAGCCAACTGCCGGGTACGTTCGGTGTCGCCAGTCAGTCGAGTCTGTTTGCCGGCGGGCTGGAAAGCGGTCGCACGGTCGATGTCGAAATCACCGGCCCCGACCTGAACAAGCTGGTCGCCCTGGGCGGACAAATTTTTGGACAGGTTCGAGGGCTACTTCCCGCAGGCACGCAGACGCGACCGATCCCGAGTCTCGACCTGTCCAGTCCGGAAGTCCACATTGAACCGTACCTCACCCAGGCCGCCGAGATGGGTATGTCAGCCAACGAGCTGGGCTACACGGCCAACGCGCTGATCGACGGAGCCTACGCCGGTGACTACTTCCTGGGCGGCGACAAGATCGACCTGACAATCAAAGGTCGAGACGAAACCGTCCGCAACGCTCAGGATGTCGAAGCACTTCCGATCGCGACTCCGATGGGACAAACGGTTCCGTTAGGTGCGCTGGCCAGGGTAACCATGAAAAGCGGCCCCGAGCAGATCAACCATCGAGAACGGCAACGAGCGATCACGATCCAGGTGACGCCTCCGCCGGAGATGCCGCTCGAAGAAGCCATGATTCTGATCCGCGACGAAATCATCCGCCCGATTCAAAGCAGCGGACAGCTCGACGGCGGATACCGCATCGACCTTGCCGGAACCGCCGACAAGCTGAACGCGACCTGGGAAGCGTTGCAGTTCAATGTGCTGCTGGCGTTGCTGATCACGTACCTGCTGATGGCCGCGCTGTTCGAATCGTGGCTTTACCCGTTCGTCATCATCCTGAGCGTTCCTTTGGGGGCTGTCGGAGGAGTCGCCGGTCTGCAACTTCTCAACCAGTTCGTCCTGCAACCGCTCGACGTGCTGACGATGCTCGGCTTTGTGATTCTGATCGGCACGGTCGTCAACAACCCGATTCTGATCGTGCACCAATCACTCAACCTGATGCGTGAAAAGAACCTGCCCCCGAACGAAGCCATCATCGAAAGCGTTCGAACTCGAGTCCGGCCCATTTTCATGACCACCCTGACAACGGTCCTCGGTCTGCTGCCTCTGGTCCTCTTCCCTGGAGCCGGCAGCGAACTTTATCGAGGCCTGGGCAGCGTCGTTCTGGGCGGCCTGCTGGTCTCAACGATCTTCACCCTGGCCCTCGTCCCCACCCTCTTCAGCCTGATGCTCGACGCCAAGGCAGTCGCCGTCCGACTTGTTATCAAGAGTTCGCCGAGCGACCGACCATCTGAAACCGGTTGATCTGAAACCGGTTGAGCATTTCTGGAGTCGGCAATCACTCAGCCGCCCCACCAGAATATCCGAATAGAAAAAATCCCGGTCACACATTGTGTGCGACCGGGCTGTTAACTTCAGCAGGCGACTATCGTGACGACCGACGAGGCGCCAACACGTTGCGAGGCGCCGCCCCAACCGGTTTGACACCAGTAAGCTCCGCAGGAGCCGACACCCGCTCATAAGAAACCCGCTCGATCAGTTACGTTGAGTGTGCCGGAGAAAACTTAAGCCGAGCAGACGCACTCGCCGTACAGAAACTGCCGACGATTCATTCGGGAGTGCTGGAAATATTGGGGACACTGCTGGAGCCTGATTAGGGCCAGACGCCGAGACCATCAATAAGCCGTCCCGTACCCGGCCACAAGGTCTATCCGTACTTACTGAAGGACGTGGTCATCGAAGGTCCGAATCAGGTCTCGTCGAGCGACATCACATACATCCCCATGCGTCGTGGCTTCCTGTATCTGGTGGCCATGATCGACTGTTACAGCCCGTGTGTGCTGTCGTGGAAATTGTCGAACAGCATGGATGTGGAGTTATGTCTGGAAGCACTCTGCGGTAGCCCATGACTGGTGGACACCTGAAGGATTTCCAAGAATTCATTCAGGAGGCTTCCATGTCAGAGAAATCGAAGCGGCCACGTCGTTCATTCAGTGTTGAATTTAAGCAGGATGCAGTCGATCTTGTCGTTAAGCAGGGTTACTCGTTCAAGGCGGCAGCGGACGCTGTTGGTGTTGCTGCGAAGAGTCTCAGGGATTGGCACGCGAAACTGGCTCCAGAGCCTGAACCGTGCGGTGACGACGCCTCGACTGTTGCGTTGCAGGATGAGATCAAGCGTCTCAGAAAACGTTTGCAGCGGGCCGAAATGGAGCGTGAAATCTTAAAAAAAGCCACAGCGTATTTTGCAAGGGAGTCACGATGAAGTACGCATGGATCAAGAAGCATCGTGACTCGTTTTCCGTACTGTCGATGTGTCGTACTCTTGATGTCAGCACGAGCGGTTACTATCGATGGCTGAAAGCTGGGCCCAGTCAAAAGGCTCAACGGTCGGATCGAATTCGCACATCGGTCAAGCAGGTGTACGACGAGTCCCACGGAATTTATGGCAGTTACAAGATCGCTGATCGACTCAAGGGTGATGATTCTCTGGAAGTAGCCTGCCGGAACACTGTTGCCACGGCGATGCGGGAAATGGGACTGAAGAGCAAGGTGTCAAAGAAGTTCTCGCCAACGACAACGGTTTCTGATCCTTCAAAGATGGCGGCACCGAACGTTCTGAATCAGTCCTTCAAAGCAAACGCCCCGAACAGAAAGTGGGTGACCGACATCACGTACCTGCCGACGGCAGCCGGCTGGGTTTACCTGGCTGTTGTTCTGGACCTGTTCAGCCGCAAAGTGGTTGGCTGGGCAATTTCTGAAAGCCTCGCCACGCCACTGGTCAGTTCAGCTCTTCGTAACGCCGTTGAGTTGCGGAAGCCTGACACGAACGGCCTGCTTCATCACAGCGATCGAGGCTCGCAGTACACTAGCGACGAATACCAGCAGACTCTGAAAACTCTCAATATGACCTGCTCGATGAGTCGTACTGCCTGCTGCTATGACAATGCCGTCATGGAACGTTTCTTCTGGTCGCTCAAGCACGAATGGACGAAGTTCGAATCCTTCGACGACATCACTCAGGCAAGACGCAGCGTCTTCGAGTACATCGAAACGTTCTACAACTCAAAGAGAATTCATCAGACCCTCGGATACCGAACACCGGACGAATTTGAAGAACTGCATCAACCAAAACTAGCCGTCTAGAAAACTATTTCAGGTGTCCATTCCAAGTGGGCAATCGCA
>JADHNX010000360.1 GCA_016779365.1 Planctomycetaceae bacterium | reverse complement strand
CGTGTACTCGACACTTGCCAAACGCGTGGCGACCGAGCGGAAGTTTCCGGTCAACCTGTACCTTCACAACGAAGCACGGCTGCTCGGCTACATGGAGAAGCAGGTTGCTGCCGCGGCGAGCGTCCTGATGACGGTTTCCGATACCGAACAGGGTTACTTTCAGAAACTCGGCGGCCGGAACGTTCGCCTGGTTCCGAACGGCGTCGACTGCGCGACCTTTCGAAAATATCCGGTCGGACGAAACCACGAACGCCCGACACTGCTTTACCTCGGAGCGTTGTCCTGGCAGCCGAACGCGAAAGCCGCTGAATTCATGGCTCGAGAAGTCATGCCTCGGATTCTGAAAGAGCGTCCCGACGTTCGCCTGCAAATTGTCGGTCGGAATCCTGGCTCCGAAGTCAACGCCCTGTCGCAACTGCCAAACGTCGAAGTACACGCCAATGTGCCCGACGTCGGCGCTTATCTCGAACAGGCATCGATTCTCGCCGTGCCGCTGGATTCGGGCGGAGGCACTCGGTTGAAGATTCTGGAAGCGTTCGCAGCCGGACTTCCCGTCGTCAGTACGCCGGTCGGTTGCGAAGGCATCGAGTGCCGACACGGCGAACATCTCTGGGTGACCGACCGCAGCCGCTTCGCCGAAGGCTTGCTCGACGCGCTCAACGCGCCGCAACTGGCGACCGAATTCGCCGAACGAGCTCGCACGCTGGCTGAAGAAACTTACGACTGGTCCGTCATCGGCAAGTCAGCCTGCGAGGCGGTTGCCCAGGCCGTTCGATAGAACTACTGGACGCGGAACGTACCGGATTGAAGCTGTGCTCGAAGCTGTTCTCGTTCGGTGGGGGTGAGCGAGTTTTCGTACTGCTCAAGCTGCGTCGCGTTCATCGTGGCGGGGTTCAAACCCGAAGCTGGTGACGGAGCAGCGGCCTGAGTACTCGGACGAAGAGGCAAAGTCGTCGCCCCGGTCGGAATAATGTTCTGCCCGGATGCTGAGTCTGTTCCCGAAGTCGGTGCCTGTGCCGTTGCGCCGTTGGAAGCCGGTGGCGGAATTCTGGTCGGCACGGGAGCCTGCAAGCCAGAGTGAGGAACAGAACCCGCATTCTGCGGAGTCGGTGCCGCCGCCAGCAGACCCTGGGCGTCGTGTTCCTGACGGATTGTGTCGAGCCAGTGTTGTGCCGGAGCGAGCGTCGGCTTCTTGAGAACAGCCTGCAGGAAACGTTGCTCTGCTTCCGCCGCGTGTCCCTGTTCGTAAAGAATCAGACCGATGTTGTAGTCCGCTTCGGCGTCGCCGACGGCCTGCACAAAGTGCGGTTCAGCCGCGACGATATTGCCGCCTCGGGCCAAAGCCAGTCCCAGCTTGTGCCGAAGTCGTTTACTTTCCGGCGCGACGGACAGACCTCGTTGAAGTTGAGCAGCGGCTTCGGCATACCGATTCTGAGTCAGATAAAACTGACCGAGCGCTTCGTTGGTCAGCGGGCTGGTCGGAGCCACTTCGACAGCTTTCCTGAAGCGTCGTTCGGCTTCCGCATGTCGACCTGCGAGCAGATCCAGGCGGGCCAGACCCAGAATTGCTTCTTCCGTTTGCTCGTTCTGGCGCAGAGCTGTTTCGTAGCTTTCTCGAGCCGTCGCGTAATCGCCGGTCTGCTCGCTGAGCTTTCCGTAGGCAAGATGAAGCCGTTCCGGATCCTTCAGATCAGCCGCTGGATCGTTGGAGAATGTCTGCCAGAACGAACGGTTCGATGATCCGGTCGACTGGCAACCAATGCTGACCAGCAGGCAAAGCATCGTCGCCGCGCGAACGAGTTGTGTCGCAGGCATCCCGCACCTCCCTGTGCAGTACCCCTCCAATTGATCAACCATTCCGGGGCAGACTGGCTGACGCTTTTGAACCGCGTCTGCCTTGTCTGTACGCCGGAGGGATCAAACTTTCGCGAAGAATCGCTGAGCCGCTTCGTCCACCAGCTCTTGAGTCAAAACAAGACGCTGGTTCCTGAATCGACAGATTGACTGAATGATCTCCAGCAAATCCCTGGGATCGCTCGATCTTGGCAGTTGTCCGTGATCGTAATATTTCTGATAAAGGTACTCGACCGCCCGCGGTTCGTAAGCAATTTGTCGCTGTGTGCAACAAAGGCTGAAGATCTCGGTGTACAGCTCCCGAGCCGGCGTCCCGATCTTGATTTTGTGCCGGATTCGCCGCAGAAACGCATCGTCGACCAGGTCGGCTGGATCGAGGTTCGTCGAGAAGATGATGAGCTGTTCGAACGGCACCGGAAACTTTTTGCCCGTCGCCAGAGTGACGTAGTCGATCCGTTCTTCCAGCGGAAGAATCCAGCGGTTGAGCAGGTCTCTGGGTTTGGCGATCTGACGTCCGAAGTCGTCGATCATGAAGACGCCGCCGTTTGCTTTGACCTGAAGAGGCGCAACGTAAAAGTTGCTCGCCTGATTGAAACGCAGGTCGAGCATGTCGAGCGTCAACTCGCCGCCGGTCACCACGACGGGGCGACGGACGCGCCGCCATCGCATGTCCGGATGATTTTCGTGCAGCAGATGATTGATGTCCTGTTGAGTCTGCGGGTTTCTGGTGTCTCCCAGCAGGGCCGAAACTTCTGCGTCATCGGTGGTGTGATGCAGGCTCGGATCGAAAATCGTCACGATGCTGTTTTCACTCTGGATCGCGTACGGAACGTAGATCTCACCACCATGCAGGTTGAGAAACTTTCCGAGCCCTTTGGCAATCTGCGACTTCCCGTTCCCCGGAGGTCCGTACAGAAAGATTGACCGGCCACTGCAAACGGCGGGACCAAGTTCTGCCAGAAGATGAGGCTCGATGATCAGCGCTTCGAACGCTTCCTGCAGGGACTCCGCCGTGCAATTGATACCACTGACCGCCTGCCGTCGACACTGCTCGACATACTTCTCAAGCGGAACCGGCGCCGGGCCAACATAGCGACAATAATCAAACGCTTCTTTCGCACGAGTCCGGCCGATTTCAGTCAGCACGAATCGGTAGGAAACTCGACCGATGACATCGCCCGACGAAACTTCGATGCAGCGATCGTCCTTCAGGAAGCGCAGGCATTCGTCGATCACGTTGAACGGCAGCCTCGCGTTTCGAGCCAGTTCGACGCCCAGCAACGTGCCCTGCAGATAGAGCTGCTTGAGAATCAGATCGCAGACCTGGTTCGCGCTGAGACCGCTTTCGCGAAGTGTGCGAGGGCTCGGCGGTGGCGGAGCCTGAACCTGTTGCAGCATCCTTTGTCGATGCTCAGCCGCTCGCGACTGCCGAGGTGCCGGCGCGACACCAAACAGCTCCGCGTAGAGTTCAGCCTGCTGCGAAAACCCGCGTGCCTGACCAGTTGCCGTGCCGCCATTCGAATCTGAGCCAGACGCACCCAGTCCGACGCCGACACCTGTCCCGCGACCATTGCCACTTCCAGATGCCGGACGTCCACCCGGTGGAACAGTACCTGGTTGAGCCGGGGTCGTTCCGAACGGTGACGTTGTGGCCTGAGGTGACGCAGTTGCCGCGCTTTGCGTTGCACCATCGAAACTCGCCGCCGCACTCTGCCCGGAAAGACCCGCGAAGAACGTGCTCGCAGAACCTGTTCTTGTCGAGCCGGCACTCGATGACGACCGACCGGTCGCTGGTGACTGTGCATCCGGAGGCAGCGGCGGCGGAACCTGGGAACCTGCGACCGGTTCCGGCACAGATCGGTTGTCCGATGAAAAAGTTCCGCCCTGTGGATGATCCTGGTTGCTGCCGATCACGGCACGACTCCCCCACGCGCCTGCTTTGTGGCCCGCTGTGATGATGATTCCCGAAACACGCTTTCCGAACAGAAGCGGCGACAGGAACAGGTTGAAGACATGTTCTTCGCTCGTTCGCCGCAGTTCCCTTCGGTGACACAGGCACTCTTCGTCACAAACTAAGGTGTTGCCCCTCCTCCTCCTCCGCCACCACCACCGCCGCTGAAGGCCGGACTGATTCGCGGAACCGGCTGGGAACTCATGTCTGACCGCTGAATTCCATCGACTTCCAGAGCGCTGCGACCAATCGGTGCCGTGACGCGGGGAATAACCGGTGGCAGGTTTTCAAGCCCCACCAGTTCTTCCGTAATGCCTCGAACGCTGGTCATCCGAAGCTCGGTCGCTGAAGCCGCGTCGGCAGTCTGCACGTACAAAATCCGACGCTCCGCCGGAGCTGATCGCAACACCCACTTCAGATGCAGCAAGCCGGAACGGTTCAGCAACTGCGTGTCACTGTCAAAGTGGTATTCGTAAAGGGTTGTCTGGTTGGTCCAGCCAACATCTTCCTGAGCCGCTGTGAACTCCCGAACCGACGCTCTGTCCTGACAGACGTACGGATGCGGCCAGTAGTGAGCCGCGTGAAAGCGGTGCGATGGAATCATCGACAGCCCTTCCGGACGCGGGTACGGAGGCCACATCTTTCCTTTGACATACCTCTGACGAGATCCCACCGGGTCTAACGCTCGTCGCGCATACCAGTCCGCTCGAACGTCGTCCCGCTCCTGTTTCCAGGCGTAGTAGCGGTTTGTTTCAAGCCACGGCCACGGAATCATCGGCTCTGCAAACGCCGCTGTCGGAACTGCGAGCAGCACCATGATAAGGAGCTTCTGCCCTGTCGATCGATCAACCATTTCCCCCCCAATCGTGATTCGGTCGCCTTGCCGAATCTCTCATCAGCCGAGCCTCTTTGCTGTAACACCGCCCCGACACATTCGCCGAGACAATTTCGATCGTTCCAGGAAACCCCGCACGATCAGAGCCTCAATACGGCAACTGCCCTTCTGGTTATCGGTCGGTTTTCGGCACGGTCATAACGTGAAAACGGATTCCAACGAGGCCAACCGCAACTCGGGCTGCATGGATGTGTGGAGATTTAACGGTTGCGCAAACTTCGCAGCCGCAGGACGTTCGTTGCTTTCGAACAGGTCTGTGAACTGGAACGCGTCAGGGGCAAACACTCTGAAATCCAAACCGGCATGTTGACGGTCGATGTGCTTTCTGAATCAGGCACCGGGTTGCTGTATTCAATCTGGCGGCACAAAATGCTGGAGAAGCGGGCTTGCTTCCTCGCAGGATCGGCGAGGCGTTTGAATTCAGGCTGATGCCATTATTTTTGTATTTCCTGCTTTGTTCGGAGAATCTCAGATGCACGACAGACGTAATTCCTGGCTGACAATTCTGAATCAGAAGTCAATGCGGACATTGATTGCCGCGCTCGTCACCGTCAGCTTCGCCGCCGCAGGCTGCGACAAAGTTGAAGGACTGGTGGAGGACGGAAAAAGTCTCGTCAATGGTGAAGAGCCAGCAGTTGCAGACACGCCCGCCTTAGTCGACCCCGTAGCACCACCAGCAATCACCACTCCAGAGCCGGTCGTTCCTGCCGGCCCGACACCGCAGCAGATCGTCGATCAGTTCACCGCTCTCCGCCCCGGCGAAATCACTGACGGCAGTCTGGCTCAACTCGCATCGTCACCAGAAGCCGCAGCGGCGATCACCGAAATCGATATGGGGGGCGCTAAAGTTTCCGTGAACGGTCTGAAATTCTTAAGTGCTTTACCGAACCTTGAAACTCTCAAGGCCAGCAACTTGCCGGTGACACCGGACTCGCTGACCACAATCGGAAAAGTTCAATCCCTCAAGAACCTTGACCTGTCCAACTCTGCCGCGAACGATCAGGTAATTAGCGAACTCTCGCAGATTCCACACCTTCAGACTCTGAACCTGGATGGAACGCAGGTTACGGGTGGTTCCGCGACCGGACTTGCGTCAATGCAGGAACTGACCGAACTGTCCCTGTTGGGAACTGCCGCTGACGATCTCGTTGTGGCAAGTCTCGCGGCCTTGCCAATCCGCAGATTGAACCTCGCAAGAACGCCAATCACCAATGCATCGCTTCCACACATCCTGAAGATCAAGACGCTCGAATCTCTCAATGTTTCGTATTGCGGTGTCACAGGAGATGGGTTTAAAGGCTACGGAAAATCCGACATCAAAGAGTTGAACGT
>JADHNX010000359.1 GCA_016779365.1 Planctomycetaceae bacterium | reverse complement strand
GAACCGAGGTCCCATTGCTATTGCCGTCCCGGAAGCTCAGGCATTGGCCGTTTCGCAGATGCTTAATCGCGACGACAAGCTGATTGCGATCGGGCATTCAAGCCAACCCGGTTCTCCACGGACCAGTGTGCCTCTTGACGCTGCCGATTTGCAGCCGCGAACCGGTTCAACTGGCATCGTGAAATTAGCAAGCTGGCAGGCTTCCACTGACAGCGTTGATGGATGGGTGGCGGTACCGGTGACTGCTCGCGATGTAAAACCATTCGAGCGACTGACGGTCGAAGACTTCGTCGATCCAGCGACGGGCCGGCTGCGAGTCTTCTACTTTCCGCCAGAAAATGTCGACGACGCCTGGGTTCGGGACATGTCTGAATTACTTGATCGCGTTGTTTCGGAGCCGCTGGACGCGGGACGCGCTGTTAGTCAATCGGTACTCTTGCCGAAGGGAACTCGTCCGGGAGTTTCCGCTGGCGTTCCTCCCGGATGGACTGCGATCCGGCTCACGAATCTGCAGGTTCGAGGTCTGGGTATGGTCAACGAGCTTGACCACATCGAACTCGTCGCGACTCGTCCGATTCGGGCGGAGCATGCTCAGTCCAAAGCTGAGTGGCCCGCAACTAACAGCAACGCGGTCTTCACCGTGCCAGACTCGGTCGACGTGTTTACTCAGGCGGATGTTCGCGTTCTGACGACCGATGCCATTGTTCTCACACGAGCCGTTGAGGATGTTGAAGTGACCGTTGTCGATGAAGAAGAAACGGCACTGGACGAGGCAGAAGTCGGTGAATCGGTTAGTCGAAGAAGCATCGTTCGGAAGAAGACGCCTCGGCAGGTGACGCGGTCGGCTGTTGTTTGCTCGGTCGCCGTTCCAGCTGACGTTGTAACATCGCTAACCGAAGCGTTGGCGATTCAGTCGATCGTCGATGAAAACGGTGGTGGAGCAAACGCTCAAGCAGACGATGACGGTCAGAACGGTGCCGACGGTGGACAGCAGATTGACAATGAAATCGCGATCTTCGCCGTCGTTCGGTCGTCAAACCCCGACGCCGCAACGGAGAAAGATCATGTCCCAGGTCGAGACGTCGTCCATGACTGGCTCAGTGAATGGAGTGGACGGTTTGTTGAACATCAGGCGGTCGAACGGTCAGCTCCATCGGCGACAACTCGTGTGCAACGAATTCGAGGAGCTACGATTGATAACCAGGAGCGAGTATCGGGACGGGACGTCAGCCAACAGGAAGCGGCAGCTCTGCAAAGAAGTCGAGTCACCGAGGAAATCTTAAAGCAGTAATCGCCCTGATTCACGAAACGTGCAGGCGAGACTGTTCGGCAGAGTTATTAAAAACTGACAATTCGGGTTGATAGCCCAGCGAATACGAACCAGGAGACCTCGACATCGGACAGACGCATCTGCTGGTAGTCAGCGCGAACGACGCGTTGAAAGACGAAGTGCTGGGTGCCCTGGAAGGGCTGCCGGGATCGGGTGTTGTGGTCCACGCTGCGGACACACTGGCTCGTGCCGTTGAGGTTGCGCGCAGCCGGCAGCCACATATCTGCCTGCTGGAAATGACTCCGGACATGGCCGAGCTGAAGGCCGTTGCTGCCGAAGTTCGTGCAGTCTGTCCCGAGACCTCGGTCGTGGCTGCCTGGCAGCCGGACGCATTTCCGCGTGATGTCTGGGAGAAGACTTCACAAGGCGCGATTTTTGTCGACGGCATTCGCGCCGGGATTACCGATTTTTTGCGACGACCGCTGTCGACAGGTGATCTGCGGCAACTTCTGGTTCGGCTCCAAACAACTCCGGCCATGTCAACAGCCCCCGCTCGACGTGGGACGACGCTGGCGTTTGTCAGCAACAAAGGCGGTGTTGGAAAGTCGACGCTGTCGGTCAACGTCGCCACCCGACTCGCTCAACGGCATCCTGATGACGTTCTGCTGATTGACACATCGCTGCAGATGGGGCTGTGTGCAACGATGCTCAACCTTCGTCCGGACACGTCGATTCTCGATGCCGTGCGCGAGCCGGACCGGCTCGACACCTCGCTGCTGCGGCGACTGACTGTGAAACATTCCAGCGGTCTCGACCTGCTTGCAGCGCCGTCGGATCCGATTTATGCCGCTGAGATCGACGACGAAATGATCGCGCGAATTCTGTCGATGGCTCGGCGAACCTACCAGTATGTCGTGATCGACACGTTTCCCCTGTTCGACCGAATTGTGATGGCCGTACTCGATTTCGCCGACCGTGCGTATGTCGTCCTCGACAACGTTGTGCCAACGGTCATCAGTGCTCAACGACTGCTCGAACTGATGGACGCGATTGATTACCCGGTCGAACGACGCTCGGTTGTGGTCAACCGGTTTGCCAGAGTTTCTGGCAATCCGGGACTGGATGATGTTGAGCGGCAACTGAAACATTCTGTCGATCACGTACTTCCGTTCGATAAACGAGCGATGACGGCGGCGAATCTTGGCGAGCCATTTGCGCTCAGTCCGCGTGCATGGTCGAAACTCGAACGAGGCTTGCGTGAGCTGATTGATGACGTCGAACGGTTCGCAGCAAAGTCATCGTTCCGAGCTGAAGCACTGGCTGCTGATGGCTCGGCGGGCAGCGAGAACAATTCACCTGCCGAATCAACGGATGGAAAGCGGAATGAAATACTGAAGAGTTCGGCTCGACCCGCGGAGGATGCTCTGTGAGTCAGTCTCCAGAAGATGCCCGCAATTTCCGGAAAGAGTCGCGAAAAAAGTACTCACGGCTGTCGTTTGATCTGCCAGCCGATCGACTGAGACGCCGATCTCTGGGAGCACCCAGGACTGCCGGTCCCCAGTCTGTCGTCGAAGCACCGTCCAAATCCGATTCTCCGCTTGCCGGATCGAGCTATCAGTCTGTCAAGGGGCAACTCCATGAGGAGCTACTGGATGAGCTGAGCGACGAAGAGTTCACCGGAGAGGCCGAAGACCTGCTGGCCGAGAAAATCGACGAGTTTGTCAACCGTGTTCTGGCCGACAATGACCTGCCGCTCAATGAAAGCGAGCGGAGGCAACTGGCGGACGATCTGCGGGATGAGGTACTCGGTGTCGGCCCGCTCGCTCCGCTGATGGCTGACCCTGCCGTGACAGACATCCTGGTCAACGGCCCGACTCGCGTTTACGTGGAGCGATTTGGAAAGGTCGTGAAGACCGACGTTCGATTTCGCGATTCAGAACACCTCGTTCTGGTCATTCAACGAATTGCTGCACGAGTCGGACGACGCATTGATGAGTCGTCTCCCATGGTGGACGCCCGGCTTCCGGATGGCAGCCGAGTGAATGCAACTTTGCCTCCGGTCACAATCGATGGTCCAACGCTTTCGATTCGTCGGTTTGGTCGACGACGACTTCGGCGTGAAGACCTGCGACGGCTCGGCATGTTCACGCCGGAGATGATGGAATTCCTCGAACTGATCGTCCGGCATCGACACAACCTCTTGATTGCTGGCGGAACCGGAGCGGGAAAGTCGACGTTCCTGGGAGCGGTCTGCGAAGCCATTCCTCATGACGAGCGGATCATCACGATTGAAGACGCGGCGGAACTGATGCTCGATCAGGAACACGTTGTTCGAAAAGAAACCCGGCCTGCGAATCTTGAAGGCCAGGGACGCATCACGGCTCGCGATCTGGTGGTTAATTCGCTGCGCATGCGACCGGATCGAATCATCGTCGGCGAAGTCCGCGGCGGCGAAGCACTCGACATGCTCCAGGCCATGAACACCGGCCATGACGGAAGCCTGACGACGATCCACGCGAACAACTCGCGTGATGCGTTGAAGCGACTGGAGACGATGGTGCTGATGGCCGAAATGGATCTGCCATCGCGAGCGATCCGCGAGCAGATTGGGTCGGCCATTGAATTTATTGTCTTCGTCAAACGATACGACGATGGGGTTCGCCGAGTCGCTCGAATCACCGAACTGACTGGTCTGGAAGAAAACACGCCTCAGCTTCAGGACATCTTTGAGTTCAAACAGACCGGTCGCGATGGACGTTCGATTGTTGGTCAGTTCCAGGCGACGGGCGTCGTGCCTCGTTGCGTTCACGAAATGCGTGAACGCGGCGAAGAAATCAATCTCGACATGTTTCGTAAGCAAGTCTGATCGCACTACGCGACTGATGGGAGCGATCATTGAACCCCGTATTGGCATCAATTCTGGTGATGGCCGGTGGCTTTGTCGCTGTCTGGTGGTTGCTGCGGCGAGCTTACATCGACCGAGTTGTCGGCGAGCGGCTTGCAGACGCTGCTCGCCTTGATGAGAAAGCTGCGGATCAGCCAGACGAGGCGCCGCGACGCCCTTTCAGGCATCCGCTGCAACGTCACTACTGGGTGGCTCCGGTGTTTGGAGTCACCTGCTGCTTCGTACTTGCTCTGGTCGCCAGTGTGCCTTGGGTACTCGCCATCGCGTTGGGGTCGCTCGCCGGTATGTTGGGCTGGCAGCTTGAAGCCGTGCTGGCCGCTCGTCGAGTGCGACTGCTGGAGCAGCAACTCGCTGACGCTCTGGACATGATGATTGCGGCGGTCAAGTCGGGTTCAAGCCTTTTGAATGCGATCGGTTCGGCTCAGCAGCAGGCGAATCAGCCTCTGCGTGCCGAGTTGGACTTTCTCGCCGGCAGAGTTCGACTCGGGGATGAACCAGCCGATGCGCTCAGCGATCTGGCGGAACGCGTCCCGCTTGAATCATTCGAACTGTTCACTCAGGCAATGGCCGTGAACTGGTCGGTGGGAGGCCAGCTTTCTGCCACGCTCGCAAGCATTGCCCGCACGGTTCGTGACCGGATCGAACTCACCCGGCGCATGCACTCGATGACGATGCAGTCGCGACTGTCGATCATCAGCGTCATGGCCGTGACGTATTTCCTGGGAGCGTTGATGTGGAGAAACGACCCGGAGCGGATGGGAGGCTTCCTGAGGTCGCTCATCGGTCAATGGGCCGTTGCAGTGGCCGTTGTGCTCCAGGGCGTTGGCGTCATTTGGATTTCACTGATCAGCCGCCCTCGGTTCTAAACATCGGGTATTCACTGCTTTTCAACTTTTGAGGAATGACCAAACGTGAGTGGCTTGCTGTGGTTTCTGGCAATTCTGTGGCTGCTGGCCGTGCTCGTTATGGCCCGGCTGTGGCAGCAGTTGCGCATTCGTCAGCGAGTCAATTCACGACTGCACGACGCGGAAACGGGCGGCGAACTGCTGGAAGCAGATGCGCAGCATCACGACGCGTTCGAACAGCGTGGCCGAATTTCTTTGTGGTTGTATCGAGCCGGCTTTCGTTCATCGCGTGCGGTCACGACGTTTGTGGCACTGACGACGGTTGGGATGTTCGCTGGCGGCGTGCTTATCTGGCTGATCCTTCTCTCGCCCATCGTGGATCAGATGGAATTCATGCTGAGGTCAATTCCCGGCAACATCGGCGAAGTGTTCCTGCCGTTTGTCTGGGGAAGTCCGTGGTTCGGCGGAGTTTTTCTCGCAGCCATTCCTGCTTTGTATGTCCGCACTGTGCGTCAGAAACGAGTGCGTCTGATTGAGCAGGACATTCCGATCACGCTCGACCTTCTGTCGACGCTGGCCGAAGCCGGGCTGGCCTTTGATGCCGCTCTGGATCGAATTCTCGATGCCCGGCAGGCCGGACGCCCGCTGACCGACGACATGCGGTTGTTTCAACTCGACCTGCTGGCAGGCCGTGCACGAATCGATGCACTTCGCAGACTACGGGAACGAGTCGACGTCCCGTGGTTCTCGATTTTCATCTCCGCTGTAATGCACGCCGAACAGGCTGGTTCGGGCCTGGCATCCACCTTACGAGTTCAGGCCGAAGACCTTCGTACTCGCCGACGCGAACGGGCACTGGCCCAGGTCATGGCCGTTCCCGTCAAGCTGCTGCTGCCTCTGGTGGTCTGTTACCTGCCGGGCATCATGATCGCTGTGCTGGGGCCAGTCGCCTTTCAGATCGTTCAGATGCTGGACCAGCTCCTGCGTCAGTCACTGGGGCAATAAAAAAATTCGTGATTCCGGAGCTGCTGA
>JADHNX010000358.1 GCA_016779365.1 Planctomycetaceae bacterium | reverse complement strand
AACATGCTCCGCATGGATCTGGACCATTACAAAGACACCAAGAACTGGGCAGAGCTGCGAGCCACTACGGACGCGGTTATCACCCTGCAGCCTCACTACATTGAGGTTTGGCGATTCCTTTCATGGAACATGGCCTACAACGTGTCGGCTGAATGGGACGCCGTTCCTGACCGCTACTACTGGGTCAAAGAGGGCGGGAAGTTTTCTCAGGAAGGCACGCGACGCAACGCTGACATTCCGGAACTCTACTGGGAAACCGGTCGTGTCTGGGGACAGAAGGTCGGTCGCAGCGACGAGTGGAAGTACTTCCGAAAGTATTTCCTCAGCGATCCCAATGTCGAAAAATTCGGTGGCGGCGTGGATTTCGAAGTCAATCCCAAACAGAAAGACAACTACCTTGTCGCCAAAGACTGGTACACCGACGCCAACACCGCCGAGGACGCCAGGGTCCAGCACATCATGATGCGGGCGTTGTTCCGCTCTTACCCCACCAGATCGCAACTGGATTACGCCGATGCGCTTCAGCGAGAGGGCAAGTTCGACAGCAGAACTGTTCAGGCGTGGGAGCAGGGGTTCGATGAGTGGACCCAGGGCTACGGAAAAATGACGTTCAAGGCACCTGAATGCGTGCTCTACATGGAAGCGAATGAGGACGATGTCCGCCTGATGGCCGAGGACAACAAAGTCGACGAGCGGGTTGTCCACAGGTGGCTCAACCACTATCAGCACACGACGAATTACCGCTACTGGCGGAGTCGATCTCATTCCGAATCGCAACCGGAGACCGGCGAGGCACACAAACTCATCTACGAAGGCGAGCAACTCTACAAACAGGGCGAACTGGCCGAAGCATTGCCAATGCTGCAACGAGGGATGGGGCTCTACTCAACAATCATCGAGAAGCACCCCGAACTGGCTGACGAAGATCTGACAGCCGAAGAGGGGCTGTGGGCCGTCATGCTCTGGCAGAAAATTCTGGAACTGCAGGAGAAGCCAATCCCCGAAACCTACGCACTCAAGTCTTTGTGGGAGCGTCATCAGGGACTCCTGCCGGAACTCGAAGATCGATTTAACCGACTTGGACTTTGAGAACTTTGCACAGAGTTCGGATACAGGTTGCGACAGGAAAATCCTGTCTGGTGTTTAGCGGTCGGTTTACACGAAGACAGGTCGCTCCCGAAAGAATGGCCGGTCGATTGCGTTAAGCAGATCGAGTACTCGAATTTCTTCAAAATTCATTCGGGCCAGACCAGCGAAGACACCTCCAGCTATCTGCTGCGTGTATTGCATGATTATCGGTTCCTGACTGACGAACGGCCGCCTCGCCAGAAACATCCTCAGACACGCCGATTGCGGTCGTAATTGCGACCACTCAGGGGAAGGATCGCTTTCTCCTGAGATGTCACATGTCTACGGTTAATGCTCCAGGAGATGATCGATTCTAGAATTTCAAGGAAACACACATTCTCCAGTCAAGAATTCCTAATAGAATCGGGCTCATCGGTAACGCGTCAGCAACTCCAGGAACCAACTATGTCCGGCGATGCAGATTCTCTACAGGCTGCCAGAAAAACTCTCGGCCAGACAGGGGCACGAGTTGTTGAAGACAACGGCAAAGTCCTGCTCATCGATCTCGCAGAAGCTCCGATTCATGACGAAGATCTCAGCATTCTCAGCAACTATCCTCACCTGAGAAGCCTCACGCTTGCAGACACCGATATCACTGACGCCGGGCTTAAGTATCTTTCGGAATTGACTTCTCTCGAAACGCTGGACTTGTCGACGACTCAAGTCACAACCGCAGGACTGGCCTGTCTGACAAAGCTTCAGAAACTCGACATGCTGATTCTGGGGGGCTGCAAAGTCAGTGGTGGCGGCCTTTCAGTTCTTAAAGAATTGCCAGCACTCAGAATGCTGATTCTTTCGGACACAGATATCAGCGACGCCAGCCTCGCGGAACTGGCAGAACTCACACAGCTCCGAAACCTGAACCTCGATTACACCGACATCACCGACAGCGGATTGCCTCACCTGGCCGCGATGCCCGAACTCGAATTACTCGGTCTCGTCTTCTGCAAGCGAGTGACGGACGAAGGAATTCAACACCTGAAGTCTCTTTCGAAACTCCAGGTGCTCGACGTGTGCACGACGATGGTGACCCCTGACGGCGTGCGAAAACTCCAGGCTGCACTTCCAGACTGCTTCATCGCTTACTCGCCCGACCCGCTGCTCGAAGCAGTCGAAGTTAACAATGGCGACGTCATGGCTGCTTTGAAGTCGATCGGGCAGGTTGAAACCAATGGAAGCGATCAGGTCGTGCGACTGCGCGTCGATCAAGCGCAATTGACACGTGCCGGTCTGGAATACCTGAAGCAACTCAACCGCCTTGAAGACCTCAGTCTTTACCATCATCGGCAGCTTCCAGATGCAGGTTTGACGACACTGCGAAGCCTCAAGTATCTGAAGAAGCTGGGACTTCTCGGGACGAACGTCACCGACGAAGGGCTGCGTTACCTGAGCGATCTTTCAAGCATTCAGGTTCTGAACCTCGCCTACACTCCGGTGACCGATCGCGGTCTGGCCAATCTGGCAAGCCTGCTGCAGCTCGAAGAATTATTCCTCGGCGACACCCTCGTTACCGACGGCGGCCTGGCTCACCTTGGAATGATGACAAAGCTCAAAGGCCTCGGGCTAAGCGGCACTCGAATTCAGGGACACGGTTTGAAGCACCTGAAACGGCTGCAATCACTTGAGCGCATCGGACTGAGCGGGACTCTGCTGAACGATCAGAGCCTGAAGTTCGTTACCGAGTTGAAGAGTCTGAATGCCTTGAGCCTTCGCGGAACTCAACTGACAGATGCCAGCATTCCCGCGTTGCAGTCACTGGAATCTCTCCAGGTGTTGTGGCTTGATCGGACCTCGGTTTCTGAGGCCGGCCTGGAGTGGATAACCGGCCTTTCAGGATTGCGCGAATTAGGCCTGAGAAACTGTCCTGTCGGAGACGGGCTCGTCGAACTTATCAGCAATGCGCCGCAGCTCAGAGTTCTTAATGTTTTCGGGACGGAACTTACCGAAGATGGTGTGGCGGAGTTGCGAATACGTCTCCCCGATTGCGAAATCATACGATAGACGATTAGGCTGTCTGCTCTGGGACACGGCGCCACCTCAACCGATAGCTGTGGGAAGTTGCATGACAATTCTGCTCAAACCCCACCAGGGCGGTCGCCCGATCATCCTCGACAAACCGATCCTTCTGATCGGTCGGCATCCCGACTGCGACGTCATTCTTAAGAACAGCGGAAAGATTTCCAGGAAGCACTGCTGTGTCGCGCTCGTCGATAATCGCTTTGTCGTTCGTGACCTCGACAGTATGAATGGCGTCTGGGTCAACGGGGAACGAGTCAGCCACACAGCCAGCCTGCGAAACGGTGACGAGCTGATGATCGGCGATCTCCCCTTTACTTTGACCAAGGTAAAAGTAAAGGAAGTCGTCCGGAGGCGTCCCGAGATTCAACGATCTGACGCCACTGTCGCTGAAATCGACTTCGAGGATATCCCACAGTCCGACTCATTTGAACATGCCCCGTCGGCTGCCCGAGCAGCATCGGCAGCACTCAGACAGCGAGCCGACCCGTCAAAAGCCGGGCCATCAGACGGAGTTGAGTTCAGCTCGGCCTTTGCGATTCCGCTGGACGAAGATGACGATGTCATCCCGCTCGCAGATTTCGACGATTAGTTTTTCGCCAGCTGCTGAACTGAAAAGCGAACTCGCAGTTCGATCTTGAAAGACGACTGGAGCTTTGATCTACGCGACGTCCTGCGCGGCGATCTGACGTTCGGTCTCGCAAATGATCTCATAGGCTGTCCGTGAATCCTCAGCCTCTCGCAATTGCGCAGCAAACTCTGGAAGTTGCAGCATCCGCCCAAGTCGCGCCAGAACCTGCAAATGGCTTTTTGAGTCTTTGCAAAGCACCAGGAAAAACAGATCGGTCAAACCTCCGTGAGGCGCTCCGAACGGGATTCCGGACATCGTTCGACCAAAGGCGATAATCGACTCACCTTGTGCATCCGGCAGAGGGTTTCGAGGATGCGGAATAGCTACTCCGCCGGCATACGCTGTCGGCATCAGCTCCTCACGTTGCTGAATTGCGGTCAGGATGTCACTGGGACTCCAGATTTGCCACGTCCCGCCGGCCACTTCCAGCAGCGCTTCAAGCACCGATCTTTTTGTCCGAGCCTGTAATGGCACCGCCACGGTTTCCGGGTGCAGCATTGATGAAACAGGCAAGTGGGTGCAGACGTCTTCGGACTGCTGAGAAATCTCCAGTGTGCGAAGTTCCGCGCTGGAGTATTCCCGCATTTCCTGTTCGAGCCATCGCGTGATCTCGACCGAATGAAACTGCCAGGCGTCACCAACCTTCCTGCCAGGCATTCTGCCCCGCGTTACCAGCTTTTCAATTTCTCGACGATCGCGGCCAAGGTGCCGCGCCAACTCTTCGAGCGAGAAGACTTCATGTGACATCAGGAGGGCTCCAGAGGCGGGACTGAAACCAGACCAGCAGAACGGGCAGGACAACAGCGGAAGGAAGAATGAGGGAAGGATATTTCAAGACGAGAGGGACGTCACCGGCGGGAATCAACAGCAGAAATGATTCTCACGAAATCACAGCGCGATTGGTAGTCGGACGGAACGTTCCGACGGTCTCTCACGAGATTACGGCCACGGATATCTGCCGCCTATTGAACGCCGACAGAAATCGACGACTCCATCAGACTGGTCCGGAGCAAAGTTTCAACCTTGCGCTGGCACGTGACCAGCGAGTCAGAGACATCCTCTTTCCAAAGTCGCTCCGAAAAAATCTGGACATCAATGTCGCCGACAAACCCGTTCTGGAAAAGGCACTGAATCGTGTCCTGAATCGGCAGATTCCCGGTACCAGGCACGCACTGAGCGTACTCAGCCCCACCGGGAGTAAGCGTGTCGCTCAATTGGAGAACGAAAATCCTCTCTGCGCACTGCTCAGCGACGCTCAATGCATCGCCATCTTCCGCCAGATAAAAAGTGTCGTATACAACGCCGACATTCTTTCGCCCGGTCGCATCACACAGAACAAGCGCTTGCTCAAGAGTGTGCAACGACGTCCACCGTCCCGCGTGTCGTTCGGTTCTCGGCATCACGGCAAGTTGAACGTCCAACTCTTCCGCGACGAATGACAGTTCGCGGATTGCCTGGGTCACCAGTCGAAACTCGTGCCGCGCGGTGTAACGCGCGCGAGCTCCCGGCGAAATAATGAGTGTCCGTGCTCCACAGGCCGCCGCCGTGAACAGAGCGTCGTATCCATCTTCCAGCGCTTCTCGAAACTGAAGTCCAGCACTTCCGCTGAAACCTCCGGCGTACGAGAGCGTCGTGACGTCCAGTCCTGATTTCAACAAGGCCTCAACTGTCGCAGACTCGCCAGTTTCATCGATTTTCTTCCGCCACAAACCAATCGCTGACACACCGGCCTGCACACGAGCGGTCAGATCCTCTTCCAGAGACGCTCGTAGAGTCGTCATCTGATTGACCGAAAACCGAGGCAACGCTGCCGGTTCGGGATCCGACAACTCCTCGGCAAATGAGTTGAATTTGCTACCACTCTGAATATTTGAAAACTTCGCTGAATCAGCCAAGACAACATACTTTCATTGAGAGGACGGAAGTCGTTACGGGAGTTCGCGCCGAAATCAGTGAGAGAGGCAGGCGAACGCAGCAGAGCGATGCATTCAATCCCGTAAGTACAACGTGAAGAGCACGCGTCTTCGGAGCAGCCAGCAGGAAGACAGTTGGCCAGATGGGTTCAGACGCGAAACGACTTTCAGAGTGTTGCGCCGAAGCCAGATGCAGCATTAGCACCGTTTGAGTAGCACCCTGCCTCGTTGGCTCTTGCAGGTTCATCAGGAGTGGGGCGGCGACGCCCGATTTCAGTTGACTCAAAGCAGCTATACTTCGCACACAAAAGCTCGCGAGTCATCTGAATTTCTCCCGGTCTGGCGACTTGAACTGGCCGTTTCGAACAAGGCAGTCCAGACTTTACCAA
>JADHNX010000357.1 GCA_016779365.1 Planctomycetaceae bacterium | reverse complement strand
CCAATGCAGGCTTACGCCGACGGCATGCGTCGACACAAGAACCAGATTCGTCTCGACGGGCTCAACGGGATGATCAATCGACCGGAGCCGCTCAGTGCCGGACCGTACAACCAGAACATGATGCCGGGCGATGCTCCTGAATGGGAAAACGGATCGTTCACCGCCGAGCCTTACACTCCGGAGCCGACTCCTGAGCCGGGAACTTCTGAACCGCAGCCACTCGAACCAGTCAATGATTCGGCGGCGTTGCTGAACAACGCCAGCGCGACGCAACTGCTCGAAGGTCTGAATGCACCAAAAGAAGCTCGCGTTCAGGCAGCACCGGCAGCCGAAGTGTCTGATCTGAGTTTTCTTCAGCAACTCAGTGGCGACAGTTCGCAGACTCTGGAGGTTCCTGAGTTCATGCCAGACGACGTCGCCGCTCCAGCGGGTGCGGTTGAAACTTTCGAGCCGATCAAATTCGAGTCGCCGTCCAACTCGGACATCAACGACAATTCTGAATTCATCGAGGTTGCTCCACTGCCACCAGCCGAGCCGCTCGATTCCATTCCTCCCGTTCCGACTGACGAATAACCGGAACCGTTTGCGAAGGAATGAACGATGGGAACACTCTGGCCAACCCAACGCCGGTCGGCAGCCTGTAGCCTGTTGAGCGGCGTGTTCCTGGTCACGGCTGTTGTGCTGTCGCGAAGAATCTCTGGCGACGCTTCAGTATTCTCGTCCGAACTGGCCGCTTGTCTGACAGGTCTTGCGGCGAGTCTGATCGCTGTTCTTGCGGCGTCGTTGCCTGACCTGATCAGCGACCACCTGGACCGTCCGCAAAGAACGTTGCTGATTTCCGGATGCGGCTTGCCAGGAGTCATGCTTGGCCTGGCGGTCATGCCAGCAGGAAGTTCGACGGGAGTGGCGTGCCTGCTCGGTCTTTTTGTGTCGGCGGTGCTGACGATCTCTGCGTTCGATGGTTCCGCCGGTTCGCACTCCGGGCACCGGCCAGTAAGCGTTCAAACGCCAACGATGTCTGGCAAAGCTGCAGAAACAATCGCGACGATCAGCGAACAGGCTTCAGAAACCTGCAGGCCCGGCAGCCCGTTAAAAAACGATAGCGATGGAAGTTCTGACCCAACGTGTGCCACTGGCTTTGCCTGTGTGGAGTCGCCTGCAAACCGGCCCCCGAAAAGCACTGGCAAAGCCGACGGCACACTGTTTCAACAGGCTGCTGGCGATCAGTCATCCAGTCAGCCTGCGAGCCTGACCATTGCCAACGCGAGTCCCGGAACACTCGAAAAGTTTGCAGAAGACTCCGAAGTACCTGAGTTGCCGTTCGAGCTGAACGAGTCGCTGCCGCATCCGGCCAGCAATCCTGACACGACGCAATGGATGAGTCGTTCGCGTATCGAAGGGCTGGACGTTGCGGAAGGTTCGTTCCGAGTTCGTTTCGCCGCCGGTCAACGACTGGCTCCGGTGCATCTGCCGTTCTCGCCGCCCCTGGCTGACTCGCCGGAATTCGAATGCGAACCGGCAGACGATTCCGATCTTCGCTTCCGCACGACGGCCGTCCACGCTTACGGAGTTCGCATCGAAGTCAGCCGGTCAGGCGACTGCGGCGAGGAAGCGACCGCCGAAGTTGCCTGGATGGCCAGCGCCGCTCTCAGTGATTCGGTCGCTGCGTAGCTTTGGAAATCGCATCGACGAGAGCGTCCTTGCCGCAAGCAATCTGCGATTCAATGTTCAACGCCAGAAGCGAGATTGAGCCAAGCCACGCTGCTTCGATTTTTACAAGGTCCTTGAGCGTCGTGACGAGCACTCTTGCTTCTGAGTTGACGGCGCTTTTGGTCAGTTTCCTGAGATCGGTCTCGTCGTAGTGGTGATGATCCGGGAACGCGATCAGTTCCTGAATCGAAATCTCCGCCGCCGCCAGCGTCTTCCGAAATCCTTCCGGGTTTCCGATTCCGCAAAACGCGAGCACGCCAGCGTTGCCGACAGCGTGTTGAAGTCCGTCCTTGTCGACCAGTCCGGCGGGCGCAAAGGACAGCTCGACTCTGGCCGCGGCGCGGTTGTTTGCGTCGACGACTTTCCAGATGGCAGCCCGCGAAGCTTCGTCGACCAGATCGGCACGGGTCAGAATGACGACGTCTGCTCGGCGAAGTTCGGACACCGGTTCCCGCAAAAGACCTCGCGGCAGCAACGCGTCATGGCCGAACGGATTCAACGCGTCGACGAGCACGATGTCGAGATCCCGCTTCAGCCTTCGATGCTGAAACGCGTCGTCGGCGATGATCACGGTACAACCATCATGCGCGGTGTCCGAATTCCTAGCGACCTGGCGAGCGGCGAGGACTCGGTCCCGATTCTGAACGTGCGGCGTGCCGGGGCAAAGCAGTTCCAGGACGCGCGCTTCGTCGTTCCCCCCCTCAGCCAGTTCTCGATAACCACGGCTGATGATGCCCGGACGGTGCCCCGCTTCTTTCAGCAGGCGGACGAGCATCGCCACGACTGGCGTCTTGCCGGTGCCACCCGTCGTCAGATTGCCAACACTGATAACTGGAACGGGCGACGCGTGCGACTGCTTGAGGCCGAAGTCGAACAACTTATTCCGAAAGGCGACGCCGCAACGGTAGCCCCACGAAAGCATTCGCAGCAGTCCTCGCTGAATTCGTTCGCTGAGCGACCTTGGCGGCCCGGCGATCAGTGCCAGAAATCTCTGTTCAGCGTTCTTCGTCGCAGGACCCATAGCTGCCCATTGAAAAAGTGTGCCACTGGTTTCGTCAGTATCGTTTGGAATCGACGTTTGCTGGAAATTCCGTACTGGCAGAGCCAGTGGCACACATTGAAATTGAGGTAGTGGCGCCTGCCGAAAGCTCGCACCGTTTGAGGGCGGCAGAGTGACAACAGATTGGCAACTACGGCGAGGCCGAGTTCAACGAAAACGAGGATTGTGTCGGGACTGACAAAATTCAGCTCAAGCTTCGCGAACGTAGTGGAACGATTCTGCGGCTGCAACGCATCGCAGCGACGAGGGCGGAATACTCAAAGCAGCCTGTCTCGGAGGCCGATAACAACGATTCAGGGGGAGTCTTCCGGTTGTTGCCGGACAACCCGTTTCCCGTCTTTTTCTGAGAATGCACCATGCCCGAAGTCGCTCTGCACGACATCGCGGACGAGTTCGACGACGACGTCGAGCCGGTGCTCCCCTACTGGAAACAAGCTCGCGAGCCGCTGGCGTGTCTGATCTTTCTCGCCCCGCTGCTGGCCATCTACGAGTTCGGCGTGCTGTGGCATGGTTCGAGCGAAGGCAGCATCCGCAACGGTGCCGACTTCTGGATGAGAACCTGGCTGCAGGGAGCAGGCATCGACGCCGTGGTGCTGCCGGCTCTGGTTGTGGGCGTGCTGCTGGCGTGGCATCGCTGGGGCGAGTACCAGTGGCGAATTTCTCGCGAAACACTGATCGGCATGTTTGCCGAAAGTCTGCTGTTCGCTGTCGCGCTGCTGTTCGTCGCCCAGCTTCAGGACATGGCGTTTCAGTGCTGGTTTCCTGGCGAAGTCAACATTCGGCAGATGACTCCCGGCGAGCGTCCGTTGCTGGCCTTCGGCGGCGAACTCGGCCCGCGACTTATCAGCTACGTCGGTGCCGGAGTTTACGAAGAGGTCATGTTCCGGCTCGCTCTGCTGCCGGCAGTGCTGATTGGATTGCGAGTCGTCTTTCGAATGCCCAAAGGCTGGTCAGCCGTGATGGCTGTGTTTCTGACGAGCCTTGTGTTCTCAGTCGCGCATTACGTCGGGCCGGCTGGTGAAGCGTTCTCGCTGTTCAGCTTCACCTTCCGAGTCACCGCCGGCTGCTTCTTCGCGACGGTGTACCTGCTGCGAGGCTTCGGCATCACCGTCGGCTGCCACGCGCTGTACGACGTGCTCGTTGGAATCCTCACGGCCAGCCTGTGACGAATGTTGCGAATTTCGCGGCCTGAGTTTCGTACTGAATGAAACTGTCGATCGTTCCGACACTCGCGAACCATCAAATCCGCAACGCCAGAAAAACGACTGCAATCTCTGCCCTGAACGGCGATTGCTCCGCTGCCATTGAATTCGCAGGGAGTCTTTCAAATCGCCGATCTGTCCCGTCGATATTTCGATTGGCCAGATCGTCGGGCACGTGACTGTCGGATTCCGACGTCTGGCTGCTTCACCAGCAACAGAATCTCTGATTGCACAAAGGCGTTTCACCACCCACCTCTGAAGTGAGTTGATGGATGATCCGAGTTGGTAAACGACCGCCAGCGTGTTCACCGTGACGGTCTTCGGATTCCTCACTCATCGCTCCTACCGGTAGAGTCCACATCAGCGAGGCAATGCACATGATACGAGCAATCTTTTTCGCCGGCGGCCTGTTCGTCGCGCTCTGCGGAACGTCATTCCTGATGGTCGACAAGATGGTTCTGACCGCCTCTGCCAGCAAGACGGAAGAGCGTACTCGCGAGTTTCGCGGTCTGTTCATGGAAGAAGAGGCTCAATCCGACCGCAAAGTTTTCAACCCACCCGAATGGGCCGCCTTCTGCCTGATGTCCATCGGCACGGTGACGATGCTCTATTCTGTCGCCCTGCCGAAACGACAATGATTCGGTCGTGAGCCGTTCGTGGTTCAGCAGTCAACAATCAGCAGCTGCAGACATCTTTCTGTCATGCTTCAACCGATCGGCTCTGCGCGACCAGTTCGTGCAGAGCTGTTTCTGTTTGTGGAGTCGAAGTCGTGTTGACGTTGACATTGCCCTGATCCGGCGAAGAGTTACTCTGGAAGCCTGTCGGTTCTGCCAGTCACGAAACTTCGAACGGTGCAGGTCATGCTTCGCGTACTCGGTTCCCATCGAAAACTGTGTAACGGCTTTGGTCGGCGCGACTTCCTGCAGGCCGGAACTCTGGGGTTCGCCGGGCTCGGGTTGTCGGATCTGCTGGCCGCTGAGTCTCAGCCTGTCAACGAGTCTCCCGGCAGTTCGTTTGGCAGCGCGAAGCGTTGCATCCTGCTCTTTCTTTACGGATCGCCAAGTCAGCTTGAAACGTTCGATATGAAGCCGGAAGCGCCGGCCGAAATTCGGGGGACGATGGAGCCGATCGCTTCGTCAGTGCCAGGACTCGACGTCTGCGAGCTGCTGCCGGAAACGTCGAAGATCATGGATCGTACGACCGTTGTCCGGTCCATGACACATGCATACCCGATCCACGGCGTGGCTTATGCCATGACCGGAATTCCAACGATCGACGTCGCGATGGAGTTGGCGCCGCACGATCCTCGGCATCATCCGTGGTTCGGTTCCGTCGTCGAGTACATCGATCGACAACGGCGAGGTTCGGACAGCGACTTCGTCCAGAATGTCGCGCTGCCGTTTCACTTCAGCAGTCAGCGAACCGACCAGCCATTTCGATCAGGCCCTTACGGCGCGTTCCTTGGTTCCGGGTTCAATCCAACGTGGACGGAATTCAAAGGCGAAGGCACGGTGCACATCGAGAAAGACCGAGGCGGCGGATTCTCGTACAGCGGCCCGGAGCCGTACCTTGGCTGCTCACGCGACACCCATTTTCAGATTTCATCAACCGCTCCGCTGCCTGGCGTCACGATGGACCGACTCGACCGCCGCAGGAGCCTGCTCGAACAGTTCGACGATTCACGTCGACACTTCGACAAGACCGCCGTTGGAGCGTCGCTCGGCAAGTTTCAGCAGCAGGCATTTTCACTCATCAGTTCGCCGAACGTTTCGCGGGCGCTCGATACCCGACAGGAGTCTGACGCGACGCGCGACCGATACGGCATGACGCTGTTCGGGCAGGGCTGCCTGGCCGCTCGACGACTGGTTGAGTCAGGCACGCGGCTCGCGACCGTTTTCTGGGATGAATACGGCCTGGCCGGAGACGCCTGGGACACGCACTTCAAACATTACCCTCGAATGAAAGATCAGCTGATGCCGGGCTTTGACAAAGCCTACTCCGGTCTGATTCTCGATCTTGAACAGCGAGGCCTGCTCGACGACACGCTGGTCGTTTGCCTGAGCGAACACGGACGAACTCCGAAAATCAACTCGGCAGTCGGCGGCGGAAGAGATCACTGGTCGAAAGCTTACTC
>JADHNX010000356.1 GCA_016779365.1 Planctomycetaceae bacterium | reverse complement strand
CCGCCGATGCCAGCGAACAGGTCAATAAACGTGAACGGCACCGTGTCGGATGTTGATTCTTCGACAACGGCCTTGTCGGAATGTCGCGTCGGCTTCGTGCTTTCGTCTCGCCGCCTTGATTCCAGCATCGAGAGGATCATCGAGTTGATATTTTCTCGATCGTCGTGAGCCTGGTCCTCAAGCCACTCCCAAAGAGCCTCGGGAATGCTGTGCAGACAGAACTGGTCTTTCACGCGGGAACTCCATCAACCTTGCTGGAAACTTCTGACTTCTGGTCGGGCGGTATCGTAGCCGCCCGAATCGTCAACAGACACCAACGTCGCTTCGGGCTGCCCCCGGAGGCTCATCGATTCTGCGGCCAGGCTTCCGATCATCGTTTCCCTTCCTGACTTTTTCCCGTCCTGGGTTTTGGGACGCCGAAGTTCTGGCCGGTCTTCTGCTGACCAAGCTTCTTCTGCAGATGCCCGAATTTTGTGGCGGGCTTGCGTACTGAGCGGTGCTGTTTTCCGGCCATCTTCGGGTGAACCTCGTCGGTGCTGCGAAATCGACAATCTGGTGGGAACGGGGCTGGCTGAGGAATCGCATTTTACCAGGAGTCTGCTGACAGGCCGATAAATCAATCGTTCCGCAGTTCCCCGTTGAGAATTCTGTTCGATATACTCTCGCGTTACGATCTCACGAGGCTGACGGTCGGCCCGTCGTGTTTCTTCCAGAATTTCTCACTCTCAGGGTGCTGTTCGGATGCCTGATTCTGATGCTTCTCAGCCGTCGAAAATTCTCATCGCCGACGACAATGAGCAGAACTGCGAACTCCTCGAAGCCTACCTGGCAGGCGGAGACTACGATATCGCCATGGCCTTTGACGGTCAGGAAACGATCGACAAAGTCGCCGAGTTTCAACCAGACATCATCCTGCTGGACATCATGATGCCTCGGATGAGCGGCTACGAAGTTTGCGAGAAACTCAAGAAAGACACGACAACCGCCGGCATTCCCATTCTGATGGTTACGGCCCTGAACGAAATGGGCGACATCGAAAAGGCCGTCAACGCTGGCTGCGACGACTTTCTGACGAAACCGGTCAACCGCCTGGAACTGACGACGCGAGTCAAATCGCTGCTGCGGGTTCGGCACCTGACCAACGAACGCGACCGCCTGCTGGCGTACCTGCAGGAAGTCGATCAGGACGCCTCTCACCCTGGCGTGGCCGAGTGAGCGACTTCTGACTACTCGGCACCGCGTTTACTCCGCAGTCGCTTTTGCAATGGCGGCGTCGATGCGCGTCAGGACGGTTTCTTGACCAACGATGACCAGGCAGTCGTAAACGCCGGGCCCGGCGGGAGAACCCGTCGAAGCAATCCGCAACGCGTTGATCAGCAGGCCGGCTCCGATTTCTTTGGACTCGGCGAACTGCTGCAACGCGGCTTCGATCGATTCGAGCGACCAGTCGGGCAGCTCGGCGAGAACCGGGCGAAACTCGGCCAGCAGTGCAGGAACGTTGCCATTGGCGACTCGCTTCTTGAACGCCTTTTCGTCGTACTCGATTTCGTCCTTGAAAAAGTAACCGTACGTCAGGATGTCGCTGGAAACTTTGATTCGGTCGCCGAGTGACTCGACGACCTGCCTGACTTTGGTCAGGTCGGCTTCTGACGGCTCGGCGGGAAGCAGCTTGGCTTTCTGCAGAAACGGAACGCAAAGTTGAGCTCGCTCGGCAACCGGAAGTTCATTCATCCAGTGAGCCTGGTAGCTCATGAGTTTTTCAGGATCGAACGCGGCCGACGCTTTGACGACTCGGCTGAGCGAAAAATTCTCGATCAGAAAATCGAGCGACATGAACTCGGTCGTTTCGTCGAACGACCAGCCGGTTCGACCGAGTGAGTTCAGCAGCCCAGCCGGAAGGAAACCGGTTTGCTCGTAGAATTCGACCATCACCGGATTGAGAGCGTCTTCGTCGAGGCCGATCTGCGGCAGCACCTGGCTCGAAAGATCAAACAGAATCTTGAACGCTGGACTTTTGCGATACTTGTCGACGTCGCGTTTCGAGATCTTCTTCTTCGTGCCCGGAGCCATCACGAACGGAATGTGCGCGAACGTCGGAACCGCTTCGCCGAGCGCCTCGTACAACAGCACCTGAATTGCCGTGTTGGAAAGATGCTCTTCGGCGCGGATCACGTGCGTAATTTTCAGCTGAGCGTCGTCGACGACTGTCGCGAAGTTGTAAAGCGGCGACCCGTTGGAACGCATGATGTTCGGATCGAACATCAGCGCGGCATCCCACTCGACGTGCCCGCGAATTTCGTCTTCAATTTCGATCTTCCGATCCTGCGGCACTTTGAAACGCAGCACCCAGGGATCGCCGTTGTCGAGTTTCTGCTGAATTTCCGCGTCGCTGAGTTCCAGCGATCGTCGCATACCTTCCGGCGGCTTGCCGGTTTCGCGAGCAGCTTCTTTGTCAGCCTGAACTTCTTCCGGAGTGTCGAAGCAGCGGTACGCTTTCCCTTCAGCCAGCAGACGGTCCGCCGCAGCGGTGTAGAAGTCTCCGCGTTGCGACTGGAAGTACGGTCCGTAATCGCCGCCGACTTCCGGGCCTTCATCCCAGTTAAGATTCAGCCAGCGGAAAGCCTGCAGGATCGGGGCGAGAGCGTCGTCGACGTTGCGCTGCTGGTCCGTATCGTCAATTCTGAGAATGAACTGGCCGCCATGTTTCTTCGCGTAAAGCCAGTTAAACAGAGCGGTCCGCATTCCGCCAATGTGCATGTAACCGGTCGGGCTGGGAGCAAAACGCGTACGAACAGTCATGGTGGAGCCGAATCAGGGGGATTGGGTGGGATAAAATCGCGAAAGATGCGGGATAATAGGTGAGGGTTCAGACGGCCACAATCAGCGTCGTCAGACCGCAGATTACTCGGATGAAACGACGGAACAGACACGATGCTCCAGGGAGCGGCCCAAGCGTCGGGCAGCTCAAAGAAGCATTAGCTCTTCTTCAATTTGTCCGCTGTTCAATTTCGTCCGCTGGGGAAGCGAAGTTCGCCGTGTGGCAAAGAAACAGCAGACTGAATGGACCACGGAACACGCGAAATGATGCCAAAGAAGTGCTTTTGCTTTCCGCGTCATTCCGCGAGTTCCGTGGTTCCAGATTGATTCCTGTCAGAAGAATCAAAGATTTTGCAGGTGGGCGGCGCAGAGCTAAAGCCGCGCTCTCCCTTGACTCTTCGTTTTTACCTTTCCGTCCTCGGCGTTCAAAAATGTCATCCTGGTCGAGCCCGAGTTACTCGGTCGCTTGCGAGCCGTAGCGGTTTCTCGTGAGAATGCCCGCCCGAAAGAAATCAGCCGGGTTTGGCTGTCTGAAACGTCAACGAGCCGCGTCGCGCCACGACTGCGGCACCCCACCCCGATTCCTGCCTCCAAGGTGCGCCATGAACTCCACAATTCTTCGCTCCACGCTCGCCCTGGCCACTCTGGCCGTAACGACAAATCTCTTCGCCGCAAAGCCGGGCGACTGGCCTCAGTGGCGAGGCGCTAACGCCGATGGCCTCTCGCAGGAAAAAGGTCTGCTGACCGAGTGGCCGGAAGGCGGCCCGAAAGTTGTCTGGCAGATCGACACGATCGGCGAAGGTTACTCATCACTGGCAGTTGTTGACGGACGAATCTTCACGTTGGGCAACGTCGATGGTGAAGGTCGCATTCTTTGCCTGAAAGAATCCGACGGATCGGTTATCTGGTCGGTTCATCCTCCGGGAGAAACGAAGCTCTACAAGCATGGAAAAGGCGATGGCGGACGCGGCACTCCAACTGTCGACAACGGTCTGGTCTACGTTGAAGGCGGAGGCGGAGACATCACCTGTCTGAAAGCCGAAACCGGCGAAGTCGTCTGGTCGAAACATCTCGTTGGCGACTTTGGCGGAAGCGTTCCCGGCTGGGGTTTCAGCGAAAGCCCAACAATCGACGGCGACAAGGTTATCGTCACGCCCGGAGGAGAAGCCGGAGCGGTTGTCGCGCTCAACAAATTGACGGGCGAGGTCATCTGGCGAAGCTCCAACGTTGGTGACAAGGCTCACTACTGCTCGGCGGTCGTCGTTGAGTCGCACGGTGTCCGACAGGTTATCACTTTCACTGGCGGAATCGGCGGCAAGAAAGACCCCGGAGCCCCGCCGCGAGTCATTGGCCTGGACGCTGAAACCGGAGACCTGCTCTGGTCGTACGAAAAGTCGGCCAACCGAACGGCGAATGTTTCAACGCCACTGTTTCACAACAATGCGGTGTTCTCGGCTTCGGCTTACGGAACTGGCGGCGGACTGGCTCGACTCACGAAGTCTGACGACGGATTCGTGGCGACGCCGGATTACTTCGAAACGAAAATTCAGAATCATCACGGCGGAATGGTGCTGGTCGACGGGTTCATTTATGGAACCGGCAGCAACACGCTGATGTGCATGAACTTTGAAACCGGTGAAATTGTCTGGCAGGACCGCAGCGCCGGAAAGGGAGCCGTGACTTACGCCGACGGCCACATTTACCTTTATGGAGAAAAGAACAAAGTGGCTCTGGTTGAGGCCAATCCAAAGGAATATGTCGAAAAAGGCATGTTCGACGTGGAGAAGGGCGAATTTCCGACGTGGGCTCATCCCGTCGTCGCGAACGGACGACTCTACCTGCGAGACATGCAGAAACTCACCGCCTACGACATCAGAAAGTAATACTCCGCCGCTTGCGAAACACGACAACGAAGAATGCTTTACGACTGCGGCCGTGCCGCTCAACAGGAATTGAAATGTCTAAACCACTTAACAAGTACAGCTCAAAAATCACTCAGCCAGCTTCGCAGGGCGCGTCGCAGGCTATGCTCTACGCGACGGGCATGACCGACGCCGATATGAAGAAGGCTCAGGTCGGCATTGCGTCCGTCTGGTACGAAGGTAACCCGTGCAACATGCACCTGCTTGACCTGGCCAACCGTATCAAGGCAGGCGTGGAGAAAGTCGACCTGTTCGGGATGCGGTTTAACACGATCGGCGTGAGCGACGGCATCTCGATGGGCACCGACGGGATGAGCTACTCGCTGCAGTCGCGCGATCTGATTGCTGACTCGATCGAAACAGTCATGGGCGGGCAGTGGTATGACGGACTGATCACCATTCCCGGCTGCGACAAAAACATGCCGGGCTGCGTGATGGCGATGGCTCGCGTGAACCGTCCAGCGATTATGGTATACGGTGGTTCGATTCGAGCGGGCTGTTCAGACCGGCATCCGAAGCTGGACATTGTGTCGGCTTTCCAGTCGTACGGTCAGTACATTGGTGGATTGATTGAAGAAGACGAACGAAAAGAAATCGTCCGCAACAGTTGCCCCGGCCCCGGAGCTTGCGGAGGGATGTACACGGCCAACACGATGTCTTCAGCCATTGAAACGCTGGGAATGTCACTGCCGTACAGCTCGTCGATTCCGGCAGACGACCCGCTGAAGCACGGCGAATGTCTGGCCGCTGGCGAAGCGATCAAGCACCTGCTCGAAATCGATCTGAAGCCGCGCGACATCATGACTCGCGAAGCTTTCGAAAACGCGATGGTCATCATCATGGCTCTGGGAGGCTCGACAAACGCCGTTCTGCACCTGATCGCGATGTCGCGAGCCGTCGACGTCAACCTGACGATCGACGACTTCCAGGCAGTCAGCGACCGCATTCCTTACATCGCCGACCTCAAGCCGAGCGGCAAATACGTGATGGAAGACCTGCACAACATCGGCGGCATTCCAGCCGTGCAGAAGTATCTGCTTGAAAAAGGTTTGCTCAACGGTGACTGCATGACAGTGACCGGCAAAACAATGGCTGAAAACGTGGCCGCGCTGGATGGGCTCGCCGAAGGTCAGGACATCATTCACCCGGTTGAAAAGCCGCTGAAAGCGTCCGGCCATATCCGCATCATGAAGGGCAACTTTTGCCCGGATGGAGCCGTCGCCAAAATTACCGGCAAAGAAGGCCTCAAGTTTTCCGGCCCGGCTCGCTGCTTCGATTCCGAAGAAGACATGCTCAAAGGTCTGGAGGACAAACAAATCCAGAAAGGCGACGTCATCATCATTCGGTACGAAGGTCCAAAGGGCGGACC
>JADHNX010000355.1 GCA_016779365.1 Planctomycetaceae bacterium | reverse complement strand
TTGTGTCGTTTTCTGGATTCGCATCCGAAGTATCGGGACCGGTTTCGCAGAATCGCTCACGAGCTGATGACTGTCCCTTTCCGGCAGAACATGGCGACGTTGTACGCACCGGACATGAAGCGGCTACAGACCGAGTGGCTGCTTTTTGCAGCGAATGTCGAGCACGGCTTTGACTTTGAGCGAGCGCAGGTTGAGTTTCTCGATGGGCGTTTGATCGTTGGACAGGGCGGGGCAGTGGTTCGAAGCGATCGAGGCTGGCAGTCGACTGAGATGCTGGTCGAAGCGGGCAAGCGGTATCGAGTTACGGCGGTCGGTCAGTTGTCGTTGGCTGATCATCCGAAGCCGTGGATCAGCGAAGCCAACGGAATCTCCATTCGTTATGCACGCGGTCGGCCACTGGGGCAGCTTCAGGCGAGCATCCTTTCTGTGGACACTGCTGATGGGCCGCCGGGTGCGTCGATGCTGCGAGAGGTCGCTTTGGGGAATGAGGCGATTCTTGAAGCGACCGATTCGGGGACTCTGTTTCTGAGAATCAATGATGACTGGGGCGAACTGGCTGACAATCGTGGTTCGTTGTCGGTGACGGTCGAGCCGATCGCCGACGCTGTCGACCAGGCGGCGGGAAGGTGATACCGTCCGCTGATTCGTTTGGCCTCGGTCCATCTGACGGATGCTCACGCGAAGGCGCAAAGACGCGAAGTCAGGAAGACCACTGTCTTCTTCTTTCCTCAGGATCATGTTGAAAATAACTTCCCGATATAACCACAGAGGCACGGAGACACAGAGTTTGACAGGAGAGTTTTCCTCTGTGTCTCCGTGCCTCTGTGGTTAGATTCTTCTGATGATCTCGGGAAGTTTTTCGGACACATTCCTTCGCGCCTTAGCGTGAGAAACGAATCCTGTTTTCTTTCCTGGAATTGATCTTTGAAACGTGCTCCTGTGAGCCGGAGTGAGAGTTCGAACCGTGAGTGCTCAGTGGATAACGTGGAACAGTCTGCCGTGGCTGCAACAGGCGGATGAAAACGGGACGACGGTCCAGCTTGGCGATCGGATTCTGCAAAGTGTTTCCAGCAGTGACTCGTTGAGCGATTTCGTCTCGGCCGTGTTGCCGGACATCGCGTCCGAGTTTGCTGTGCAGTGGATCGGTGTGGTTGATCGTTGGCCGCAGTGGTCGGTTCAGCACGAGTTCGGTCGGCACCAGTTCGAGCATCTTCCGGTACGGTTCTTCGAGGAAGTTTTTGATCGTGATGCCGGCGGTGTTTCGAAAATGGACCAGCCCGCAGATTGGTCTGCTGTTGCGGTTCCGCTTCAGAACGAAGCGAACAACCAGCGGCTACTGGTGCTTGCCGGGCGGCGCGTTGATTCTGCGGATGTCGGGCGAATCGTCGCGCTGGCTCGCGTGTTTCAGTATTGCCTGAAGATGGTGACACAGTGTGAGCGCACGACGAACCAGTCAGGACGGCTGCGTGAAACGTTGCGAGTTGCATATCGGCTGTCGGAGATCTTCGAGACCGTGCCATTGCTTGACGCTCTGGCTGAAGAAGCGACAAGAATTCTCGACTGTGACCGCGCGAGCATTTTTATCTGGGATCAGCCGAACAAAAAGCTGCTGGCCTGTCCGGCGCTGGGGGTCGAAGGGGGCACGCTTTACATTCCGGACAACGCGGGGATTGTGGGGACGGTCATTCAGTCGGGAGAAACGATCCGCGTCGACGATGCTTACAACGACGACCGCTTTGACAGCAGCGTTGATAAAAAAAGTGGGTATCGCACGAAGACTCTGCTGGCGGTTCCGCTGCTCGATGGCGATGGACGGCTGATTGGCTGTTTCGAAGGGATCAACAAAAATGACGGAATCTTTGACGCTGACGATGAAGACATTCTCGGGCAGCTGGGAATTCAGGCGGCGATCGCGTTGCGGAATACTCGCGAACGAGCACGGCTGATCAGCACGCATCGGCAACTGACCGAGCAGATGGCCAGCAGCGTTCGGATCATCGGCGACAGTACCGCGACGGCGGCGGTGCGGGAGAAAATCGAACGACTGGCTCCGACGGATCTCCCTGTGTTGATTCTCGGAGAAAGCGGAACGGGTAAGGAAGTGGCGGCGCAGTCGCTGCACTTTCACGGCCCTCGCGCGGACCAGGCTTTTGTCGCTGTAAACTGTGCGGCGTTGACCGAGACATTGCTGGAGAGCGAGCTGTTCGGTCATGAAAAGGGCGCGTTTACCGACGCGCAGGATACTCGCAAAGGAAAGTTCGAACTGGCCGACGGCGGCACGATCTTTCTAGATGAGATTGGCGATATGAGTCTCGGCGGTCAGGCCAAGATGTTGCGGGTGCTTGAGCAGAAAGTGATCACGCGCGTCGGCGGCAGCGTGCCGATTCCTGTCAACGTCCGAATCGTCGCGGCGACGAACGTGAATCTTGCTCAGGCCGTACGTGAGAAGAAGTTTCGCGAAGATCTGTACTACCGCCTGAATGTCGTGACGCTGGACCTTCCGCCGCTGCGCGAACGCCCCGAAGACATCATGGCACTGGCCGAATATTTTTTGAGACAGTTTTGCCCGCAGGCACGTCGACCAGTGCTTGAGTTCAGCGATGAAGCGCGACGTCGAGTACTGACGCACGGCTGGCCGGGCAACGTCCGCGAACTTCGAAACCTGATGGAACGTGTCGCGTTTCTGAGCAACGGCGAGAAGATCGAAGTTGAAGACCTTGCCTTTATCCTGAGTCCACAGCAGAAGGACGAAGCCGAGTTGGGGATCGATCTGGGACTTTCCCAGGCCACGTCGCGATTCCAGGGGCAATACATCGAGCGAGCCGTCAAACGAGCCAGCGGCAACATGAGCGAAGCCGCTCGAATGCTCGGCCTGCACCGCTCGAACCTCTACCGAAAGATGCGGCAGCTTGGTATGAACGTGCCCGATGAGGAAGACGAGGCTGGCGAACCAGTCAGCGATTAAGCCTCCGGCCCGGTTGCCTGAGGTGTGATCGCCTGAGGTGTCATCGAAGGTGTGCCGCTGGCTGCTAATCGACGAAAACGAACTCGTTCAGATTAAACAGCAGCCGGCACAGGTTCGCTGTGCCGAATTCATTCGCGTATTCAGTCAGCGCGGCCAATTCTTCGGCAGTCGGACGGCGACCGGCTGCCAGTTCGAATCCACGCTTGACCCGCTGCGATGGGGCAGAAAATTCCTTTTCCAGAATCGCGCTGAAATGTTCCGCCATGCGCAGCATGAACTTGTTGTTGAGCAGCGACAGTGCCTGAAGCGCGGTGACGGTTTCGTCTCGGCGAGGGACGCTTTGCGAAGAGTCGGCACAGTCCAGCGTCGTCATGAACGGATCGGGCTGACTGCGACCGATGAACCGGTAAACGCTACGGCGGTGCGATGCCGGATCGTCGGGGTCGTGTTTGTGATATTCGTAGTGTGGAGAATGTTGCGGGTGCTCCAGGACGAAGAGCTGAAATCCTGGTCCGAACATCTTTCGATCCAGTTTTCCGCTGACGGCAAGCACGGCATCGCGGACTTCTTCCGCAGTAAGTCGCCGGCGATTCATTCTCCAGAGGTACGCGTTTCCGCTGTCGATCAGACTGTTCGCTTCATGATGCCGCGAACTCTGCCGATAGACCGAACTGGTGACGATGAGTCGGTGTAATTTCTTGAGCGACTGTCCGCCGTCACGGAATTCGGCTGCCAGCCAGTCGAGCAGTTCCGGATGCGTCGGCAGTTGCCCCATGCGTCCCAGGTCGTTTGGCGAGTCAACAATGCCTCGGCCAAAGTGGTACTGCCAGACTCGATTGACGATCGATCGCCAGGTCAGTGGGTTGTCGCGACGAACGATCCAATTGGCGAGCGCAATGCGTCGATCGCTTTCGGCATGAGATTCTTCAAGCTCAAACCGCCAGTCCGCATTGGCAATGATCGGGATTGTGCCGGGGGCGACGAGTGTTCGAGGCTGTTGAATGTTGCCTCGATGCAGAATGTGGATGGCGCGAGGTTTGCCACCACTGGCCCCGGTGCCGACGAAGTTGCCGCTTCCGTGGTGAACCATCCCGGCGTAAACGCGGCTTTGAGCGGGCAACGCCTGGAGGGCTGCACCTGTCTCCGCAATCGCTGCGTCGTTGGAAGCGATCTTCGCCTTAAGCTCGTCAGTAATCGCCTCGTCAAGAATTCGGCGGCGATCTTCGGAAAGCCTGGCGATCTGGTTTTGAACGTCCGGGTTCGCGGCAACGCCGAAGTAGTATCCGTCGACCAGATTCTGACGCTGCCAGCGAACGGGGGCCTGGATCGAGTCCAGCGAAGTGACGCGACTTCCCAGTGCCACGTTCTTCCCGTCTGGCGAAAGTACGCTGAGTTCCGCCAACGCAAAGATGTAATCGTTACTTCGAGGAGCCAGCTTCGTCGCGGTGATCCTGATATGTTGCGCCTTCAGGCCGGACGGAGCTTTCGTCGTCTGAGGGGTGGTGCCGGGGTTGCGGACATCGCTCATTGTGTAATCGGCGATGAGCGTGACTTTCGTCTTGAACGACTCGTCGTCGGAAGCTTCGATCCGGTATCGCAGCGGAAATCCAAATCCGTGGCCGATCCCGTTAAATGTGTCATGACAGCCGACGTAGAAAACGGATTCGATCGGCATCGGCTGACCAAGGTCAACCTGCACCCACTTGACAGCATCCTGCTTTTTCTCGATCTGGCTGTGATAGCCGAACTCCGGTTTGGCCCCTCCCTTAGCGGCTTCCTTTTGCTTTTGCAGTTCGGCGAGTTTCGCGTCGATCGGTGCCAGCTTGCCGCCGGCTCGATTCTGGACGATTGAATCCAGCTCGGATTTCTCTTTCGTCAGCGCTTCGCTTCGAGCAACCAGTTCGCGGCGACGGACTGCGGTTTGAGGGTCGGCGTCGAACGTTCGGTCGGCTCGGTCAAGCGCAGCAAACACCGACTGCAGGCTGTAGTAATGCTCTTGAGTAATGGGATCAAATTTGTGGTTGTGGCATCGGGCACACTGCACCGTCACGCTGCAGAACGTGTTCATCGTCGAGGTGACCATGTCGTCGCGATCCAGGTTGCGGGCGACCTTGCCGTCAATCTTTGACTCTGGAACTTCCGCATGCCCGATGAAATCCCACGGGCCGGCAGCGATGAACCCGGTAGCTGTGATGCCGTCAACCGTGTTTGGCCAGAGTGCGTCGCCGGCAATCTGTTCCCGTACGAAGCGTTCATAAGGCTTGTCCTCATTCAGCGAGCGGATCACGTAGTCACGATACGGCCACGCGTTGGGACGCAGTTTGTCTTTGTCGTAGCCATGAGTGTCCGCGTAATGAACGACGTCCAGCCAGTGTCTCGCCCAGCGTTCTCCGTAGCCGCTTGAGTTGAGCAACTGATCGACGAGCTGCTCGTACGCTTGCGGAGTTTTGTCGTTAACGAAGGCTTCGACTTCTTCCGGAGTGGGCGGCAGGCCGGTCAGGTCAAAGTAGAGCCGCCGAATCAGCGTTGCTCGATCCGCTTCCGGAGACGCAGTCAGTTCTTTGCGATCGAGCGAGTCCTGGATGAAAGCGTCGACTTCTGTCCGCATTTTCAAGAGGCCGGTTTCCTGAAAAGGCTCCGCAGCCGAAGTTGTCCGTGGACTGCGTTGCGCCCAAAGAGCCGGCACCTCAGGACGCTTCAACGGTCTCAAAGACCACCAGTTCAGATCGGCAACCCGACTCTCGGTCAGCTTGAACTCGGCAGGCCATGCTGCTCCATCGTCGATCCATTTTCGGATGACGATGACTTCGTCTGCTGAGAGCGGATCCGCATTCTTTGGCATCTTCGACTGGCCATCGACCGGAGTGATCAGCTCGATCAGGTGACTCGCGTCGGCATCGCCAGCTTGAAGATACCCGTCTTTGAACGCGGCCGCAGACGTTTGAAGTGAAAAATCACCCTTCCGTTCGTCGTCGTTGTGACAGCTCAAGCAACGTTGCTGAAATATCGGAGCGACTTTCTGCTGGAAAAAGTCCTTCGAGAAAGTCGGCTCGGCAGCGGACACCGTGCATGGGAGGAAGATGGCGAGAATCGTAAAACAGCTAAGCAGACGAGGCACTGGCATTGTCTCACGGTTTGAACAGGGT
>JADHNX010000354.1 GCA_016779365.1 Planctomycetaceae bacterium | reverse complement strand
CTACGATTGCGACGCCGACACACTGCTCATTCGAGTGAACCAGATCGGCGGAGCCGCCTGCCACGAAGGCTATAAAAGCTGCTTCTTCCGGAAGGTCGATCCGGCCACCGGCGACGTCGAAGTGGTCGGTGAGCGAGTATTCGATCCCAAAGAAGTCTACGGCAAGTCCTGACCTGACGCGGCGGCGGAACGGTGACCGCGCAACAGCAACCGAGATTAGCTTCGGATTCGCGTCTTTGGTACACATTGGTGATCGGCTGATTACACTCCTGCGAACCATGAACGTTCCAGGAGGGGTAAGCATGGCAGAACGGAAGCTAAGAATTGACGCGGCTGATGCAGTGGCAATCCCACATCCACGAATTACGATTCCCGCCCCTGATGATCAGCCGGTGGCTACTGGGTCTGGTCTTGAAGCATCGTTGGACGGCACCTCAGCAATCGGTGAAATGCCTGCCGCTTCAGGTTCGGAGCTGGAACACGCCGTTCGGCAAAAGCTGATTTCCAGCCCGCATCTCAGAATTTCGTCACTGGTCGTTCGGCAGATCCAAGGTGGTATCTGTCTTGAAGGCACTCTCGAAACCAGCAACGAACTGACCGATGTCGAACAGCTCGTTCGCAGTATCGCGAGCGTTGACCGGATTCTGAACCGCCTTGTACTGCGACCACCTGAGTCATCTGCAGGATAAGATGCGGATTATCCTGAGTAGCCGCAGTCTTCGAAAAACGAAGCGACACCGGCTCCATCATTAACTGCGTGATTCGTCATTTTTGCCTCAAAAATGCTGCAAACCGGTCTAGGCCGGTTAAGTCGCCTTTGATATCGTCCCGCCCCCTATTCGAACAAAGTATCGGCGTCATAAAAATGGCAAGGAGGCCATCATGACCGTTCGTCACCAGGAACAGCCAGAACTGACGGTTCAAATCCGTTGGCTGATTCGTCGAGATATGGCGGATGTTCTGCGCATCGAGCATGAGAGCTTTGAATTTCCCTGGACGGAAGAGGACTTTCTGAGTTGCCTCCGCCAGCGAAACTGCATCGGCATGGTCGCAGAACACGAGCAGAAAATTGTCGGCTTCATGATTTATGAGCTGCACAAATCGAAACTCAACATTCTCAATTTTGCCGTCGCTGACGAAGCTCGACGAAACCAGGTCGGTACTCAGATGGTGCAGAAGCTGGTCGACAAACTGTCACAGCAGCGCCGCAACGAGATCATTCTCGAAGTCCGCGAAACAAACCTTTCAGCCCAATTGTTCTTCAGCAACCACGGGTTCCGAGCGGTGTCCATACTCCGAGGCCACTACGACGACACCACCGAAGATGCATACGTGATGCGTTACCGCCTGGAAGAAAACAGCGACATGCTGCTTCCAATGACGCTGCGAAATCGAATCTCTGAATTCGACGCAGCTTGAACCGCACGCGTCCATCCGAAATCCCGGCGGCAACGTGCCCACAGAAACGCCCTTTTGTCAGAATCATCTGGCAGGAGGGCGTTTTTTATTCACACGGCAACGAACATAAATCCGTGTCGCGGCTCTACTCAACAGGATTTCTGAGGATGCCGATGTGCTGAATTTCGGCGTGGACAATATCTCCAGCCTTCAGAAATTTGTTCTTCGCTGCGCCAACTCCGGCGGTCGTCCCCGTTGAGATAATGTCGCCCGGTTCGAGAGTGACAAAGCTGGAAATGAATTCGACGATCGCCGCGACCGGGAAGACCATTTCGCCCGTCGAACCGTCCTGCTCGATCTCGCCGTTCACTTTCAGCGTCAGATGCAGATCCTGAGGATCGTCACACTCATTCGCCGGAAGCACGCAGGGCCCCATTGGGCAGAAGGTGTCGTGCCACTTGCCGTGCAGCCAGTCGAAGAATCCGTCTTTGGCTCGCTCTTCACGACCAGGGTTTGGCTGAAACTTCCGATCTGAAATATCGTTGATCACGGTGTAGCCTGCGACGTAATTCAGAGCGTCGGACTCCGAAACTCCTTTACATTGCTTGCCGATGATGACGCCGAGTTCCAGCTCCCAGTCAACATGATCCGGCGAAACATCCGGAATCCGGATTGGATCACCGGGATGCGTCAGCGTCGTACCTGCCGGCTTCATGAAGACGTAAGGAAACGTGCGGTTCCTTTCCGACGCTCGCCCACCACCTTCTTCGATGTGCTTCGCATAGTTTCCGGCAAGAAGCAACAACTTCGACGGAGCCGGGTTCGGCACCAGAAGTTTGACGACTTCGGTGTCGAGCCGAAGTTCACCCAGTTCTTCGTCCATGTTGTTGGCAAGTCGAGCCTGAATGGCCTCCACCGTTTCTCGAAGCGATCCGCCCGGAAGGTGAGCAATCAGATCCGATGATTCTTCGAGTGCAATCCCGGTGTGGTCAGACGCGGCAGCCATCGGGATCACAAAATCCTCGTCGTAAAAGCCAATCTGAATTCTCGAATCGTGTTCGAAACGGCAAAGTCGCATTCGTCAGTCTCCTACGTTCTACTGTTCAGGATCGGACTGAACCTCGGGATAAATCGGAGCATGCCTGACTGGAGTTTCAAGCACCAGCAGACACATGGCGGTCATATAAAGCCGCCCGGCTTTGTTCGCGTATTCGTCGGGTGAGCCGGATGGTTCAACGGGGCTCCAACTTCCAACAACATCTTCCGGAGCCTTGCGACTACCTCGACGTTTCTGATTCTCCACGATCAGGTTCTGGACGGTTTCGAACCAGCGTTTGAACCGGTCGCCCCCGAGGTTATGCAGCGTCTGCCCGACGTAGTACCACTCGTAGACGTTCCGCTTTCCGTCAGACCACTGAGGCGCAAACTCGGGCCGCAACAACCACTCGACACCTTCGCTCATGGCCGGGTCGTCCCGGGACCACCCGAGCCACTGCCGCCCGAGCAGACCACAGGCCGTCATGGCTCGACTGACTTTTCCTGGAGGATCGCTGGGAAGATATCGATACAACGCACCTTCCTGCGAAGCAACCTGATCAAGGAAGAACGACACGCGACCAAACGCTTCGGGTGGAACTTCGATGCCTGCCATCCGAGCCGTATTTAAAGCCATCAATCCCCAGCCGGTCACCGACAGGTCGCCCATCGAGTCGCGTTCCTGAGGCTGGTATCGCCACCCGCCTTCCGACGGATGCTGAGATGTCAGCAGAAACTGAATCGCCCGCTCAGCCGACGCAGCCAGTTCCTGATCACCGGTCAGCGCGTACGCTTCGCAGATTGCAATTGTCGCGTGCGAGTGCGCATAAAACGCGGTTTGACGCCCCAGCTCTGTGTGATCGTGATAGTCGCCGTCCGGCTTCTGAATTCCTCGCAGCCATTTAAGACCTCTGCGAACGGTGTCCTGATAGTCTCCGTCGTTCTGAGTGTGGCCATCCCCCAGAAACGCCAACAGCGCTAGCGCCGTCGCTCCAGTATCTGTCCTCAAAACGGCATACCCCGCATCCGGATACCCGGCATGCAGTTCCCAGTTCCCGCCAGCTTTCTGCTGACGCTTCAGCCATTCCAGTCCCGACTTGATCGCCTGCTCGACAGAATTTTTCGTGCCGGTACCACCAACTTTGCCCATCGTCCGCTTCGGAGTTCTCAGCGCCAGAGATTTCGCAACGTCGGCCGGCTTCACGACACGAGCAACCGTTGGTTTCGTTTCAACTTTAGGTTCGACCGTCTCGGCAGTCTTTGGCTCGGCGCGTGGAGTGAGCTGAACACTCTGAATCTTCACCGGCGCCATCACCGTTGGCTTCACTTCTTCTTTTTTCTCGACTTCGTAGTCCCATCCGAAACTCAGTGGCCCTTCGGTGTCCAGATCGATCCGCACGACGAACAACGCCATAATCAGCAGAATGATTGCGTGAAACGCCGTGCTGACGGCGACTCCAGGGATCCCCGCCTTCGCTTCTTTCTTGAGTAACTCAACAGCCGACCGCTGCTGGCCAGTGCCGTCGTCGGCCACCTGAATGAGTGATGGAGCCTTCCGTTTTCTGCGTTCCGATAGCTGACGACCGTCTGAAGTTTTCCGCGCAGCACCACCGGCCCGACGACGGTCGGGATTTCGAAGTGGCTTTCGCGATGGGGGATCGGGAGAGTCAGACATGCCTGCTCAAGAGGGCAAAGGAAAATGGCGACAGGCCAGTCTATCGTCACGACTCTGACCTTGAAACTGGCGACGCTGCTTAACCGGCAGCATCACCTGGGCAGAGGAATTTCCAACTGAGAAGGCACAGCAACGACCGTTTTCTGATGAGCATCCGCCGCAGCTTTGATCTCGGCGATGACTTCAGGATGCCGCGCGGCGACGTCCCACTTCTCTGAGGGGTCCACTTCCAGATTGTAAAGCACCGGCGGGTCGTGCTCGTTCAACTTGTTGTTGCCGGTGTACGATTCCTGAGTCGCGAAGTGCGCCTTCCACGGTCCCTTTCGCAGAGCCATCAACCTGGTTCCCCGATAGTAGTACACAATGTCGCGCGGACTTTTTGCGTTGCCCTTGAGCGACTCTGTCAGATCGTAGCCGTCGACGATTCGGTCTTTCTCCAGTTCGGCTCCGGCCAGTGCCAGGCTTGTCGAGTAAATATCCATCGTCGTGCCGAGTTCCGCGCTCACCTGCCCGGCGGGAATCGTTCCCGGCCACCAGCAGATGCTCGGCTCACGCATTCCCCCGTCCCAGGTGGTTCCTTTGCCTTCTCGAAGCAACCCCGCGCTGCCACCGTGATCGTTAAAGGTCAACCACGGTCCGTTGTCACTGGTGAACCAGACGATCGTTTTCTGGTCGAGCTTTAAGTCGCGAAGCGTTTGCAACACTTGTCCGACGCTCCAATCGATTTCTTCGATCACGTCGCCGTAGAGACCTCTCAAACTTTTTCCTTCGAACTCTTTCGAGCGGAACAGCGGAACGTGAGGCAGGCTGTGCGGCAGGTACAGAAAGAATTTTTCATCCTTGTTCTTCCTGATAAACGAAACGGCTTCTTCGGCATACCGACGCGTAATCGTTGTCTGATCGGCGGGTCGTTCCTGGATTTCGAGATCCCGCATCAAGGGCACATTCCAATACTCGACTTTCGGATTCCAGAACGAATCCCGCCCGCGTGGCGCGTCGTTCACTCGGTCCATGTCGTTTGAGTAGGGAATGCCAAAGTAAGAATCGAAGCCGTTGTTTGTCGGCAAAAACTGCGGCAGATGTCCGAGGTGCCACTTCCCGACACAGGCCGTCGCGTATCCTTGTTTCTTAAGGCCTTCCGCAAGAGTGACTTCGCTGGCTGGAATTCCTCCGCCGGAATCGGGAAACAACACGCGGCGTTTGTCGCTGCACATGCCGCTGCGAATCGGAAGCCGTCCGGTCATCAACGCCGCCCGACTGGGAGTACAAACCGGCGATGCCGAATAAAACTGAGTCAGCCGTACTCCTTCAGCCGCCATCCGATCGAGATTCGGCGTCTTGATCGTGGGGTGCCCGAAGCAGCTCAAGTCGCCATAACCAAGGTCGTCGCAAAAGATCACAACGATGTTGGGCAACTCAGGCTTTGCTGCCAGAATGTGGTCCGAAAAACTGACGATAGGAATCAGTAAAAACAGAAATCTAAACAGCATTACAACTCCCTGTTTTTATCCTGAATAATTTTTTGAACGCTGCGACCGCAGAGGAAGAAAACGCAGAGATACGGAGAGGTCTCTCCCTTTTTTCTCAGCGAGTCCTCAGCGAACTCTGCGTACTGTTCTTTTTATGTCGTTTAGTTGGTTTCCGGAGACGGCCAATTGAGATGCAGATGCAGAAACCGGTAAGTGCCTTGCCCGTTGATCGAGTGCGGGCCGTTGAAGAATTCAATCTCTGCCCGGTCACCGATGCCGAGCTTATCATAGTGCCGACGAACTTTGGCAAACTCCCAAGCAACCCACTCGTCAGGCGCTACGCCGTCGTCGTGGCCGCGTTCGACCATGAACGGTCGAGGTGCCATCAGCGATGACAGCTCGGCGTAGTTGGCCACGTGGCCCATGTTCCATTCGAAGATTTCGTACTCGCCCGTGAAGAGGTAACTGTAGCGATCTTCGTTGCTGACGTTTTTCTTGACCCACTCGTTGAAGTCTGCCGAACAGATCGACAGGC
>JADHNX010000353.1 GCA_016779365.1 Planctomycetaceae bacterium | reverse complement strand
TGAGCTGGTCGGCCTTGAGGCGTGTAGTAGACCTTGTCCGGATCGATGCCGAGTTTGGTGTAGATTGTCGAAACGAAGTTTTCCGGAGAAAGGACTCGCTCGACGGCTGAGTAACCGTTCTTGTCGGTAGCTCCAACAACCACTCCGCCGGGAGTTCCGCCGCCAGCCATCAGCACGGACATCGCGTTGGCCCAGTGGTCTCGTCCAGCTTTTGTCTGGCCGGAGAGTGTCGAGATTTTCGGCGTCCGACCGAACTCACCGAGCGCGATAACCAATGTTGAATCAAGCAGTCCTCGTTCGTCGAGATCTTCGATCAGCGTTGCGACCGAGTTGTCCCAGTTCGGCAGCCGACTGGTGCAGGCTCCAAAGAGGTCGCTGTGGTGATCCCAGCCACCATCGTAAACCGTAGTGAAGGGAACTCCGGCTTCGACGAGCCGTCGCGCCAGCAGGCAGCGTTGCCCGAACGAGTCTCGACCGAACCGCTCTCGAACTTCGTCCGGCTCTTTGTGAATATCAAAAGCTTCCTGCGCGGCGGGAGAGGTGATCAGGTTGAAGCCTTGCCGGTAGTACTCGTCCAGCGCGAGCACCGGATCGCCGGCGGCGGCTTCGTTGATACGAGGCAGCTTGTCGACGAGGCTGCGAAGTCCCGACCGGTTGTGAAATCCGTCTGACGTCAGACCTTTGGGAAGCGCGACGTCGCGAACTCGGAAACTCGACGAATTTGGATCGTCGCCAACCACAAACGGAGCGTACTTGGCACCGAGAAAATTCGGGCCGCCGGATCGAGACATGCGGGCCAGCGAAAAATAGGCCGGCAGTCCGTCGTTCCTGCCGAGTTCTTTCGCGGCGACGGAACCAATGCTCGGGTGAAAACTGACGAACGCTCCACAGCCGACCGGAATTCTCGGCGGAGCACCGGTCATCATGTAGTGATTGCCGGCTCCGTGATTTCCCTGGTTGTGACGGATCGATCGGATCAGCGAAAAGCGATCGTTGATCGAGGCCAGCTTCTTCATGTGCTGAGAGAAATGAACGCCCGGCAGCTTCGTGGCGATGGGTTCGAACTCGCCTCGAATTTCGGCGGGGGCATCCGGTTTTGGATCGAACGTCTCAAAGTGAGTTGGCCCACCATCCATCCAGATCAGGATGCAGTTCTTCGCCGTCGGTGCGATCTTTCGAACGGAATCGGCACTCAGCCCCTGATGACGCAACGCGTTGACCAGGCCCGTTCCAAAGAAGCCGCCGAGCCCCAGCTTCAGGCAGTCTCGACGTGTAGTTCCTTCGCAGTTTTTCCAGATGCCCATCGAGCAACCCTGTCTTCTGTATGTTGAATTCAGCGGCGTATTGACCCGCTGCGAAACAGTGCAGTCAGTATCCGAAGCGGCTTGAATCACTGCAAGGCTGGTTAATCGGTGTGAATAACATTCTGCAGCTGAACAACGTTGCCATCGTACTTGTCAAATGTCCGTTCGGCGCAGGCTGTGGTTTGATTGAATCGGCGATTCTTCAGCCCTAAGCTGCCCGGTTGTCAACCGCTCGGCACCTGCGTGAATGGCGGCTGATCAGCCAGAGACGAGTTAACACGAGGAGCAACACGATGGAAACGACAAACGGTTCTCTGAATCGCAAACTGAGAATGGCGCTGGCCGGCGGCGGAATGGGATCATTCATTGGCCGCGTGCATGCCACGGCAGCGGTTCTTGATAACCGAGCGGCACTCGTGGCGGGGGCACTCTCATCCAATCCGGAACGGTCCAAAGCTTCGGCCCCGGCTTACGACATCGCCGAAGACCGAGCGTACGGCTCAATCCACGAGCTGGTCGAAAAGGAGTCGGCACTTCCGGAAGACCAGCGGATCGACTTCGTGTCGGTCGCGACGCCGAACCACACGCACTTCGAAATCGCCAAGGCCGCCGTTGACGCCGGCTTCAACGTCATCTGCGACAAGCCGATGACGTTCGACCTGGCTCAGGCCGAAGAGCTGATGAAAGCTGTTGAAGCGTCGGACGTTGTGTTCGCCGTTTCGCACAACTACACCGGCTACCCGCTGGTTCGTCAGGCTCGCGAGATGATCCTTGGTGGAGAACTCGGCGAAATCAACGCGATTCGCTCTAACTATATTCAGGGCTGGTTGCGAACTCGCCTCGAAGCCGACGACCAGAAACAGGCCGCCTGGCGAACTGACCCGTCGAAGTCCGGAGTCGCCGGCTGCTTCGGAGACATCGGCACTCACGCGTACAACCTCGGTCGATACATGACCGGGCTGCTGCCGGAAGAAATCTCCTGCCACCTGAAAGTCTTTGTCGAAGGCCGAGCACTCGATGACTACGGCCACGCCGTCATTCGTTACGAAAACGGAGCACTGGGAACCGTCACCGCCAGCCAGATTTCGCACGGTCGAGAAAACGATCTCTTCATCGAAGTCGACGGAACAAAAGGCGCACTCCAGTGGCGACAGGAAAACCCGAACGAAATGATCGTTCGCCAGAACGGCAAACCTCATCAAATCTACACGCGGGATCCGAATGCTCCCTTCATGAACGCATCCGGAGCCGCCGCCTGCCGACTTCCATCAGGACATCCGGAAGCCTTCTTCGAAGCCTTCGCCAACGTCTACCGCTTTGCCTATGACAACATGATCGCGCGAGCCGCCGGTGAATCATTCGAAAAACGCGACACGATTTACCCGAACATTTACGACGGTGTCGAAGGCATGTTCTTCATCGAGCAATGCGTTGCCAGCAGTAAAGAAGGCGGAGCCTGGCTCAACATGAAACACCCCGCCGCCCGCCGGTAACTCCTCGCTGAAAATTCTGACTGTCAACCTTGAAGACGCCGACTGAGTTTCAGTCGGCGTTTTTTTTGGGCGACGCCAGGAGCAAAAGTTCCGACTGGCTTGCAGGATCACTAACCGTTAGCTTGCCGCGAATATGTCCGGGCCTATCATCCGTTCATTAAGTTGTCTCGGGCATCCTGTTCATGACTGTTTCCGCTCAGCAGTTTCAAAAACAACTGATTGACTCGGGCCTGATTTCTGAATCCGAGCTGCTTACTGCGCTCGGGCCCGTGCCTGAAGACGCACGCCCGCAAGATGGAAAGCAGTTCGCGACGTGGCTGGTGAAGCAGAAGAAGCTCACCGCCTATCAGGCCGAGCAGCTTCTGGTCGGCAATGGCCAGTCGCTCGTTCTGGGCAACTACGTTGTGCTAGATGAGCTGGGACGCGGCGGCATGGGCGTCGTGCTGAAGGCCGAGCATCGGCGTATGGATCGCGTCGTCGCCCTCAAGATTCTGTCTGCGTCGATGACCGACACGCCGGAAGCCGTGCTCCGGTTTCAGCGTGAAGTCAAAGCCGCGGCGCGGCTGGAGCATCCAAACATCGTCGTCGCGTATGACGCCGATGAAGCGGACGGCACACATTTTCTTGTCATGCAGTTTGTCGAGGGAACAGACCTCTCGTCGCTCGTCAAAGAGAAGGGATCGCTGTCCGTCGATCGAGCCGTGACGGTCGTGCTGCAGGTCGCTCAGGGACTCGAGTATGCCCATTCCCGTGGCGTGGTTCATCGAGACATCAAGCCAGCAAACCTGCTTCTCGGGCGAGATGGCACTGTCCGGATTCTCGACATGGGGCTGGCTCGACTTGAGTCAGCGGGAATCGATCAGGATCAACTGACCGGCAGCAATCAGATCATGGGCACCGTGGACTACATGGCGCCGGAACAGGCAAAAGACACAAAGAACGCCGACGCTCGCGCGGATATTTACGCACTCGGAATCACGCTGTGGTACCTGCTGACTGCCCGGCCACTTTATCGCGCAGACTCCGTCGTCAACAAACTGCTGGCTCATCAGAGCGATCCGATTCCGTCGTTGTGCGAAGCCTGTCCGGCCGCGTCAGCAGAACTCGAAACTGTTTTCACTCGAATGGTCGCCAAGAATCCGGCCGACCGTTTTCAGAATATGTCAGACGTTCTGGCGGCTCTGAAACTCTGTTCGAGCAGCGTTGAATCCGCACCAACGATGGGTGCAATTCAAAGCGAAGACAGTCGACTCAACGAGTTTCTGTCGAATCTGAATTCCTCCCGAACTTACAACACGGTGGCTCAGAAATCGATCGGCGAAGAACAGGTTGCTGCCGAGCTGGCACCAACGATGACGATGAAAACTGATTCATCGGACACTGATCCGCAAACCCAGCACTCACTCGATGCACGCGAGTTCGCGCAGGCAGCGTCCGCAACGAGCCCCTCCGGAAAACAACGCCGCAGGGCGGGTCTGATCGTTGGTGTTGTCGGACTTGCGTTGCTGGCATGTGTGGGTGCTGTCTTTCTCAGTCCGTCACCGGGAGATCGCTCGACATCGACGACCGAGAAGACGGGCGGAAACGGCAGGACGTCCACTGAACGACGCTCAGGCCCGCAGGCGTCCCCGAGTGGCAATCAAGTGACGAGCACTGTCACAAAAACAGGGATCACAGTTGCAGCAAAGCAGCCTGTGCAGATTGACTACGCGCTGTCATTTGACGGTGAGGCCAACGAAGTCGTCGTGCCCACGCTGTTTTACGATGGAAGCCATCCACTCACGATTGAAACCACCGTCACAATGCCGGATTCAATTCAGCCAACTATCCAGAAACTCATTGGCACGGATTGTTTTCAGCTGACGACAACCAACTACCGAGGCCAAAGGGTTGTGACGGTTACCGTTGCCTTAAAGGACCGCCTGATTGGGGTTCGTTGGAAACCCGTCGATACGGGATTCATCGCGGGCCTGCAGTACCACATCACGACCGTGTATGACGGGCAGCGTGTCGACCTGTTTGTCGATGGTGAGAAAGTTCCCATCATCGCAGGTTATCTTCGCGGCGATGAAGAAGTGTGGTACGAGGGGCCCATCGTTATTGTCGACAACTGGAACCGTCCAGTTCGGATCGGACTGTTGCAGAGCACCGGCAACAATCGGCAGGCCTTCAAGGGGTTGATCGACGAGGTCCGCATTTCAAACGTGGCTCGCTACGCTGAGAGTTACGCTCCATCGAAACGCTTAAAACCTGATGAGCACACGTTGGCTCTGTTTCATTTTGATGAAGGAGAGGGCGACCGGCTGATCGACTCATCCGGAAATAAACATCACGGCCAGATTCACGGAGCGACCTGGGTGCTGGCCGATGGTTCTCCGGCGCCGGATAAAGGCGACTGGAAGTTTGATACGCCGACGAATCTCGGCGACACGGTCAACAGCCCGCAGGACGATACTGAGCCGGTCCTGTCAGCAGACGGGCTGACTCTAATCTTCGCGTCCAATCGACCGAGTGGATTTGGTGGTGATGACCTGTGGGTGGCAACACGCCAAAATGTCGACCAGCCCTTTTCTCAACCGGTGAATCTGGGTGAGCGAGTCAATTCGTCTCGCGACGACACGGCGCCGACACTGTCGAGCGACGGGCGGCGACTGATCTTTGCCAGTAACCGCAGCGGCGGTCGAGGTGACTTCGATTTGTGGATCAGCTCCCGCACGACGACTGACGGCGACTTCCGCGCCCCGGTCAATCTCAGCTCAGTGGTCAACAGCCCGTATCGTGATTCCGAGCCGGTTCTTTCGGATGACGCAAAGCAACTGTTCTTTCACTCCAACCGGCCTGACGGCAAGTCGCAACTCTGGATGAGTTCACGGGCCGACGAGTCCCTGGATTTTGGCCGGCCAGTCAATCTTGGCGACGAATTTCAAATCAGGCAGAGTCAGCATTCGCCAGCGCTGGCCGACCACGACACGCGACTGTTCTTTCACGCCGGACGGTCCGACGGTGATCCCGGAACTTTGTACGTCGCCCGTCGACCGACCCATGCCGATCGCTTTTCCGATCCTCAACCAGTGGGTCGAGTAAATACCGAGTCGATTGAAGGGGCTCCGTTTGTGTCGAGCAATGGCCGAACGCTGCTGTTCGCTTCAAATCGCAAAGGCGGCAACGGCGAACTCGATCTATGGTGGTCCACACGCGACGACGGCATTGCCAAAATGCGTTGAGACGAGTCAGCTCCGACCGTTTATTCAAGGTCCGACAATTCTACAGGTCCAGATCAGCGAGCAACGCTGCCGCGAGCGTAAACTGCTCGTCGATATCGGCGGCCACCGTGTTACTGCCAAA
>JADHNX010000352.1 GCA_016779365.1 Planctomycetaceae bacterium | reverse complement strand
TCGTCGTTAACTCGGCGAGACCCATCAGCTCAATGAGCTGCCAGACAGCTATAAAAACTGGAATACAACAATCGTTTTGATTTACTGACTCACTCTGGTCTCCAGCCTTGTTGATACATAAAGGCTCTGACACGTAATATCGTGTCAGAGTCTTTTTTCATGCGCCAGGTGAATGCGATGGTTGTAGAGCTGCCCCGGCCTCGTCACCGAGAAGCCGATCCGCAGGCGATCACCGACTTCAAGCAGCAATGGCCCGAGCGACTGGCGAAGGCCTGCTTAGTTCGACGCTGAACATGGAGATCATCAACGTGTTCCTGAGCCAGTTCGCCGCGACGCTTTCTGCGACGAACGCGCCGTCATGGTGTGGGCCGGAGTTGGCTTTCACCGCTCGGGACAACTGTTGGTTCCGGAAAATATCACGCTGATTCAGCCGCCGCCGTGCAGCCGGAGCTAAACCCGATTGAGAACCTGTGACGCTACCTCAAGAGCCATTTCTGGAGCAACCGGTCGTACGAGAACTACGACGCCCTGAAATCCGCCGCCATGTCCCGCCTAGAGAACGGCCGTGCTTGAAACCGATCTCATTAAAACAGTCTGCGCCGCTCCCTACAATCAAACTCGCTGCTTATGATTGGGATGCGTATAAGGTATTCGGCCTTCGTCGCATCCGGGTTTCCCTCCTCGCCATCCCTGCACGGCAGAGTTCACAATGAATGATCCTCGCGACTTTCTGGCACTCGCCCAGTTTGGAAATCTCGGAGCGCTGCTGCTGGGGATGGGTCTGCTGGGAGTTCTGATTCACCGCAAGCCGATTCGGTTGGCGTTTTCGATCTGTGTCGGCCTGCTGGGAATCCTTTTTCTGAGCGAAGGCGGTGCACTGTTCCACGGAGCGACGATTTCCGTACGCGGGTCCGTTGTCGCTGCGGTCGTTGTCGGCACAGTTTGCATCGCGGCACTCCGCCTGTGGAACTCGTCCCTGACTGCAAACAGAAAATCGAAGTGACGACGATGATCGGCTGAGCTCCAGATCGAGAACGGGCACCGTCAAGCTGGCACAGGCATGGTCACTGCACTGGTTCCATGGAAGGCTGAAAAGTTCCGCCCCGATCGACAACGTGTCCGGCGTTCAGAGCTGATTGATCAGTCGACCGCTTCTGTCTGTCGTTTGCGGCGAGAGATTCGCTCGGAATTCGCCGGTTGTCGAGCTGTATGCCCAACCGTGACGCCCGTTTCCAGAAAAGTGGTGAGGTCTGAGCCGGTCAGGAATCACCAGAATGTCCGACTGTTGCGTGTAGGGATTGACTGTGGGAAGTTCGATCTCCGGCGCGCGTGTCGGGGCGGAAGCAGCGTCGAAAGCGGAACGACTGAACTCATTCGTCTCGGAAGTTCCTGCGAGCCGTGCCAGGTCGGCCAGAAACTCAGCGGCCGAATTCCGCCCCTCGGCTGGAAGATGTCCCTGATGAGAATCACGGAATTGCGAGATTCGTCCGCGAACCAGATGCAGCCGCAGCAGCAGTGAGTTCTGTTTGGACTGCTCACTCGCTGACAACATCTGAGGAACCAGCGTCGCAACAACGATCGCCAGCAGAGTGATTGCCATCAACAATTCAATTGGTGTGAATCCGCTGGCGCCTGCCGTCGACAAATCTCGCTCGATTGTTGCCGCAGGAGATTCTTTATCGGAACAGTAGCCCACGACTCAATCCTCTCGGCAGTCGATCGCACCGTTTCCGACCAGTATCGACAAGCCCGTTGATGCATTGCTGAATGCGGCTGCCGAAAAGCGACGCACGCAGATGATGATGCGAAAAGGCTACAAGTCCGGATACTTGAGTCAATTCCTTCAACCAGCGCAATGCTCAAAGACCGAGTACGCGGACTCGGAAGAAGCGGAATCGTCACGCCGCACACTCTGCGAGTGCCGTGAGCGGTTTCCTCGAAAGTCATGTCTGACGGCTGCCTGGAGTCGCCGTCAAACACGGATCCAAACCGAAAACGTTTCCCGTCGTCGCGCGGGCGAGATTCGCTCAATCTTGTGCGTCAAGCCAGTTTTTGACACACAAAGCCCTTTCGACGGCGGTTACATCCTCGCTGGTAGCCGGGGAATGGCTTTGGCTAGAATGAAACTCCATGTTTCAGGCGGTCTGAGCGTCGTTGGCGTCCAGGCAACCGGGTTTTGACTGCGGTAAATAGTCCGCCGTCGAAAAATCTGGAACTGTCAGACGTCACGCACCTAACGCGGTTTGTCTTTTGAACTGGCAATAAGACCGTAAGAATCGACAGCTCGTCGTCCTGCTTTAGAAAATCGTGCCTCAGGAGGCTCTCAGATGCGAAACACCGTAAATCTATCGCGATGGATTTTGTTGGGCGTAGTCGCTTTCGGTTTGATGGTGTCCGTTGCCGACGCCCAGTCTCGATCTCGACGGTCGGCGAGCGATGCTCCCTTCACCACAGGATCTTCTGGCGAGATCATCAAGTTCATCAACGAACGAATCCGTCAGAGCTGGATTGATAACGAAGTCGGGCCGTCACCCGTCGCTGAGGATTCTGAATGGATTCGGCGGGTGCACCTGGACATCGTCGGTCACATCCCCGAAGCAGATGTCGTCGAGTCTTTTTTGAAAGACGATGACCCTGCCAAGCGGTCGAAAATGATCGACAAGCTGCTTGACGACGACGCTTACGTTCGAAACTTCACCACGATCTGGACGAATCTTTGCATCGGTCGCCAGACACCTCAACGCGTCAGTCGCGCGGGAATGCAGAAGTTTTTCCGAGAAGCATTTGCTCGAAACCGCCCCTGGAACGAAGTCGTTTACGACATCATCTCAGCAGAAGGTCACTTTGAAGAAAACGGAGCCGTCAACTTCCTGCTGGCTCAGATGACGATGCGGGATGAGCAGGTTCAGGCAACGGCCAAGACGACCCGATTGTTCATGGGCATACAGGTTCAATGCACTCAATGCCACAACCACCCTTTCAATGACTGGCAGCAAAGCCAGTTCTGGCAGTTCAACAGCTTCTTTCGACAGGCCCGTCGAGTTGATCATCGAAAGCCCGATCCGGTAACCGGACGCCAGGTCGACGACTACTCGGAAATTGTCTTCCAGCCGTTCAACTATCCAGTCTTTTACGAAAAGCGAAACGGCCTGATGCAGATGGCCGATCCAGCGTTCATGGGCGATGTCGTCACGAAGGCGGAAGCGGTCACCAGCGAAACCAACCTGCGAGAGTCGCTGGCGAAAATCGCGATCGAAGGCGAAAACCCGCTGGTCGCCCAGGCAATGGTGAATCGAACCTGGGGACAATTCTTCGGGTACGGGTTCACACGACCTGTGGACGACATGGGACCGCACAACGCACCTTCGCATCCTGCGTTGCTTGAGCGGCTGTCGTCGGAGTTTGTCAAAAGCAACTACGACCTCAAACAGCTCGTCCGCTGGATCTGCAACAGCGAAGCGTACAACCTCACCAGCCAGTACAAGGCTGGTATCAAAGGCTCTGATGGCGACTGGAAGCGCGATGACGAGGGCATGCCACTTGACCCGGGCAACGAGATCGACAACCCGTCGGCCGGTGAGATTCCGCTCTTCAGCCATCTCTACATTAAGTCGATGGAAGCCGAGCAGCTTTACGACTCTCTGATTGTCGCCACAAACGCTCATCGTTCCGGTCGTTCCAGTTGGGACCAAGCCGAACAACAACGACAGCGATGGCTGCAGCAGTTCGTCATCGCGTTCGGAACGGACGAAGGCGACGAGACCACCACCTTTAACGGCACGATTCCGCAGGCTCTGATGATGATGAACGGTGAACTTGTCGGAAATGCGGTGAACGCTGAAAAAGGAAGCTACCTTCGAGAAGCACTTAGCAGCGAGACAAAGGACACTGCCAGAATTCAGAATCTGTATCTCGCAACTCTCAGCCGAATGCCGAACAGCCGTGAAATCAGCATGGCCAAAAAACTAATGGCCGGCAGTAAGGATCCATTGGCTGCCTACCAGGATCTGTTCTGGGCACTGTTGAACTCGAATGAGTTTATCTTCGTGCATTAAATTTCGGTCGCCAGCTCAGCAATTCGACGACCTCACCGGGCGGTGTTCTCATTGAAGAACACCGCCCTTTTTTGTTGCCTGAGCGGCGGTCAGGTGTTGAACTGAAATCTTGATTTTTCAGATCGGCAGTGATGGTTTAATCTGATCAGAATGCACAGCCGGCCAGAACAAGCACTCTCCGCGACAAAACAGTTCGAGCTGCTTGACGCTCTTGGAATGCTGCCTCCCGATGCCAGCCTTTCGCTCTATTCAGTCACCGGGTCACCGGTCCAGGGCCTGCTTGAACTCTGGCAGGAATGGCTTCGGCTGGCTCCAAAGAATCGCCGTGCACGAGCCGCTCGAATTCACAGCGGGTTGCTCGCGGCTGCCGGGAACGGAGCGGAGCTGACTTTCGCGATCCCCAATCGAGATCTGCTGGTTTGCGAAAGCTGGTTGGGGAAACGAGCGTACTGGTGGCCACGAGGTACTTTGAAAACCCGGCATGTTGGCATCGTCAGCTCACGACTGAAACGCGACCCGGTCCAGCAGGCTCCCGTTCTTCGAGCGTTGCGGTTGTCGATGTCCGCCATCGACGTTCACTCGGAGCACGCCGTTACTTCTGCTGGAAGTTCGCTGCACGAATACGTCGAGCAATGTACGACGACATTTGACGTTCCCCTGCTCCGGGCCTTCACAACTGCCGAGCGAGGTTCGTTGGGGACATGGCTGGACGACATCCTGCGAACTTCCGGCAGCTCGTCCGAATATGAATTGCTGGTGTCGCCTGAGGTCTGGCCATCGACAGACACCACTTCACCAACTCAGATTCCGGAGTTGAGCGAGATCAAACAGGTGCCTGCTCGTGATCGCGTACTGGCGTTAATCAGCGAGCGGCTCTTCGTGATGACGCTTCGACGGGATGGCAACTGGTGGAAGCTGCTTCAGTCTGGTTTGGCAAACGGGCTTTGGGATGTCGGATCCGTCCGTGCCGTTGCTGGCGATGGCCTCTGTTCAGGAGAGGTTGGCGCCGAGCTGCAGAATCACGGAGCCGTTCTGTGGTATCTGACCGCCAACGAAGCCTCCGTCAAACACGAGCATTCCTGCGATCAGCCGACAGCCGCGCATCGCCGCTTGCCTCAGGCAGAGGCTGCCCGAAGTGCCGCAGAGAAAGCTCTGACAGCAGAGCTGATCCGCGAGGATTCATCGTCCGAGTGGTTGCTCCACTGGACGCGGGCTCCGCAGAAAGAGTGGGCGGGCGAGCCACGTGAGGATCACCTCAGCAGCAGGGTTTTGAGTGAGACTGGCAACAATCGGTCGGCGTTCGCAACGCTTCAGCGAATCGTCGACGAAAGAGTTCTGCGAGCGACCTCTGGCAACACCAGAGCTAACGTTGACGTTGTTTGTTTTTCGGAGCAGCCGCTCGTCAACTTCCTGACGAAACGAGTCTTCCGGTCACATCGTGGACGTTGGGACTTTGAGCACTACGGAATCGGCATTCGAAAGCAACGGTTCCTGTCGCTCGGCGGTCGACCAGTAATTTACGGAGATGAATCTGCCTGGCAAAATTTGCCGGAAGGTGAGCGACCCTGGTTTCAGCTCTCGCAGAATCAAGCCAGACACTCGCCGATTGACTGGACTATTGAATGCGAATGGCGTCTGACTTCTTCGCTGCAACTCGACAAGCTGCCAGAAGACGACGTCTTTCTATTCTGCAGAACGGAGCACGAAGCATCCGAGTTGCGGACCGCCTGCGACTGGCGAGTCGTCTCAGTCGAGACACTCGAATATCGACCACACAAGCCTGGTAAGACGAGCGAAGCCGGCGAGTAGTCTTCTTACTCGACTTCGAAATTGACCTTCGATGTCGCCACTTTTCGACTTTGCTGATCGACGACGCGGAGCACCAGCGTGTACTGACCGGGTTCCAGATTCGGCGGGATCGAGAATTCGTAGCTGTGGAAGTAGTCTCGCCGTTGTGCCCGGCAGAAATCTTCGGTCGTATCAGACGCCAGCGGGATCGTGGCTGCGGGCTGCTGAAGATCGCTCGCCCGGTAAATCTCGATCGCCGATTGCAGGATCGTCCGGTAGCCATCGTTGCTGCTGCGGCGGCTGGT
>JADHNX010000351.1 GCA_016779365.1 Planctomycetaceae bacterium | reverse complement strand
CGGCGAGGCACCTTCAACATAGGTTGCGTCGCCATCCGGAGCCGAAAACTCGATGGCTGTTGCGCCGTCATCGTCGACGGAGTCTTCCATTGATGTCTGGTCAAAATCTGAACCGGACATTGACAGTTGAGTGCCGTTGCCTTCGTTGTCCTCGCCGGGATCCTCAGCGGCTTCAGCGGTTGGCTGCTCGATCGCTATCGTCGGGTCGTCCGCGTTCTCCTGCGGTGGCGGAATGATTCCGGAAAGCGGCTCCACAACTGTGTGGTCAGCCACGTCGGCGACATCAGCAGCGTGAGATTCATCGGCTGGCTGATCGGCAATCGTGCCGGGATTACCGAATGACAAATCCTCGACAATCGTCTGATATTCAGGCAGCGCGACGGTGTTGTCCGATGTTGCCGCCTCAGCGATCGGTTGTTCCGAGCCCGGATCCATGATCGTTTCAGAGTGCCCGTCAACCGGCAAATCCGGCAGTTCATGAGCCTCGTTATGTCGCTTTTCATCGTCGTTTTCGCTGATCAGTGTCTCGTCCTGATTCGACATCGCAGAGCCTCATCCCTTCCAATCGACGATATTTCCAGCAAGCGGGCTTTGTGTCGATTGCCCCCTGCTGTGTGGGAGGACAATATCCGTCCCTCAGTCGCACCAGCAAGGTTGATCCCTGCCTCGCAGCATTGCGAAGATCGCATGTCGCGAGTCAATCTGCTACTCGGAATAACAACTGCCAAACTCCGTCGGACGGTGTGCGATCGTCGATTGTCTGAACTCAACGAAAGAATTTTCTCGTGCTTGAACTGCGTAACCCTCACAGCGTCCTGGCTGCTCTGAAACATCGACCGGATGATGTTCGGGAAATTCGAGTTCCCGCCGGGAAGCCGTACGGAGTCTGGGCCGACATTGCGGAAATGGCGAGACGCCAAGGGATCTCAGTGGTCGCCCAGCAGGTTGATGCGGGGGCTCGACGAGGCAAAAAAACACAGGGCAAAAGCGAGCGGGTTGGCATTGCCACGGCGATGGTCTGTGAGCATCCGGGAATCCAGAAACCGGAAAAACTGCTCAGTGCCGCAGAAGAGTCCGGTCAGAACGCCGCCAGTCTGTGGCTCGCTCTGGACTGCCTGCAGGATCCTCATAACGTGGGAGCGATCTTTCGCACGGCGGCGTTCTTCGGCGTGAAAGGGATCCTGCTGACCAAAGACCGCTCCGCACCGATGACCGCAACCGTCTACGACGTCGCGGCTGGGGGAGTCGAAAGTGTGCCGTTCTGCCTGGTGCCGAATCTGGCACGTTCGCTTGAGACGGCAAAGAAAGCCGGGCTGTGGCTGCTGGGCACGTCCGAGCATGAAGCCACTTCATACGTCGACGTTCAGCCTGACCGCCAATGGCTGCTGATCATCGGCAACGAAGAGAAAGGTCTGCGACGACTCACTCTCGACAATTGCGACGTCGTCTGCGGCATCCCGCCTCAAGGCGACGTGACCTCGCTCAACGCGTCCGTCGCCGCCGCCATCATGATCGCCCGGCTGAGCCCGTCGTCGTAGGTCAGGCGGAGCCTGATCTGCGTTTACGAGACGGCTTTGAGTTGCAGTTCTTCGGCGTTCAGCGAAACGACGGCGATGCCCAGTTTGTCAGCCAGAGTGAGCACGTCTTCCTGGTCAAGCATAATGGTCATGCCGGCTTCAACGGCGAGGCAGCGGCATCCCGCTTCGTGCATGGTCTGAATTGTCTTGACGCCAATCGTTGGCACGTCGAATCGAAGGTCCTGTTGAGGCTTCGCGACTTTGACGACGGTCGACGCGGCACGACGACAGAGTTTGCCGGCTCGTTCGATGCAGCGGTCCGTCCCTTCGATGGCTTCGACGGCGATGACAGCCATGTCATTCACGACGATCGACTGGCCGATATCCAGACCGCCCATCTGCTTGGCAATGTCCCATCCAAACCGAATGTCTCGCCACTGAGTTGGTGACGGTTTACGTCGTGTCAGAAATCCGTGTTCCACGAGTAACTCCGGGCAGTATTGCAGGGCCGATCCAAATGTAATGTTGTCTCTTTCAAATTCGCGAATCACCGCCAGCAGAATGGTGTCGTCTCGTCGGTCCTTGGTGAAAACGTACGACCAGAGCATGTGAATCGCTCGCCAGTCCGGCACGAAATTCCAGAATCGACCGGGTGCGAACAGTTCGACCTTCTCAACCTTACCAGCCATGACCGCGTGGTGAGCGTTGTTCCGCAGGCACGAACGAATAGCTCGCCCGACCTTGCAGATCGGAAAGGAGTCCCACGTGTCGCACAGAGATTCCAGTTCGTCGTCGACCATTCCCTGAATGCCGACGCCGTGAACGCTGAGACCCTGAGCGCGTGCGGCTTCGGCGAAGATGATTGGAAATCGGCCAGCGCCGGCGATCAGTCCGATTCGCTCGCCAGGTTTCAGTTTGTTGTCGAGAGAAAGTACGTGCATTGTTGCAGGGTTGTCTGCTCCGCCGTTGCAGCGGAATCGTTTTGTTGTTGCTGGATTGTCGATGTGCCGTTGCGGCACGATGGGAAGTGAAGTCGCTGATCAGGCCGTCTGGCGTCAGGCTGCCGCTGACTGGTCCGAGCTGAGTTTTTCAAGCTCCGTGGTGAGTTCCTTGACCTGTTTTTGAAGAGTCTTAACGGTTGATCGCATTTCAGGAAGCTTGTTCAGAGTCATCATGATTTTGATCGTCTCATCAATGCGCCGAGCAGGAGCACCGGCCCATGTTTCACCGGCCGGAACGTCTTTGTGATGCCCCGAGCTTGCTGCCAGCGAAGCACCCGTTCCAATGTTGAGATGGTCGCCGATCCCAACCTGCCCGCCTGCTCGAACGTAGTCCCCGGTTGTGGATGAACCGGCAATGCCGACCTGCGACGCAAATGCGTTGTGCTTACCGATCTCGCAGTTGTGAGCAATCATGACAAGGTTATCGAGCTTCGTACCTTCGGCGACGATGGTTGGCCCAATCATGCCGCGGTCGATTGTAGTGTTGGCTCCAATTTCGACGTCGTCATGAATCTCGACGGTGCCGAGTTGCGGAATTTTTTCGAAACGACCGCCACGGAATCGATAGCCGAAGCCGTCTGCCCCGATGACGGCGCCGGCGTGAATGATGACGCGATTTCCGATCGTCACGTCGCAGTACACGACCGCATTCGGATGAATGGTGACGTTATTGCCCAGTTTCGTTCCGTCGCCGATGTACGCTCCAGGGTGAATGTCGCAACCAGAGCCGACGACCACGTCTTCGCCGATGAACGCTCCGGGAAAGACGTTCACGCCTTCGCCGAGTGTTGCCGATTCAGCCACGACTGCTCGCGGGGAAATGCCAATCCTCGATCGCGGACGATCGCTGCGAAATTTTCTGAGCGTGTCGATGAACGAGTCCAGTGCGTCGTCGACGACGATGAAAGTGTGTCTTGCTCGGAGATCGTCCGAGAGTTCTTCAACTCGCGTCCGACTGACGAAAATGGCAGCCGCATCAGCGTCGGAGAGTTCTCGTGTCTTGACCTCGTCGGCCAGAAACGTGATGCAATCCGGGCCAGCTTTTGCCAGGGCCAGCGCGTTCCCGACGGTTCGATCGGAATCACCGATTACTTCACCGCCCAAACTGGCGGCCAGTGCCCCCACTGTCGCATCCATGCGCGGGTCCTTCCTGACGGCAGTCAATCATTGTTGAATTCAGCTTCGTCGACAGGGAATTCGAGCACAATTTCCTTGCCGCTGCCGACGAACGACTGTTTGTAGCCCATACTTCCAAAATCGATCAAGACGTGTTTACCATTCGAACCAGTCGGCGAAGTGGCGGTTTGTGCCAAAGGCAACGACGGTCGGCGACGCAGAGATCCCTCTGCAGGACTTATCAACAAACAGCGAATTGGGCGGAACATGGGCGTACGGGGAATCCGGGGAGCAACGACAGTCGGCAACGATGTACCAGCCGAAATTCACGAGGCCACTCGGGAAATGCTGGAAGAGCTGCTTCGCGCTAACGGAATCAGCGACTTCGACGAAGTCGGCTCGATCATCTTCACGACTTCTCCAGACCTGACGTCCACATTCCCTGCCGAAGCCGCAAGGGCGATCGGCATGAGTCAGGTGCCGCTGTTGTGCGCTTCGGAGATTGCCGTTCCGGGGTCAATGCCGCGCTGCATTCGAGTTCTGCTCCACTGGAACACGGAAAAAAAGCAGGGCGACATCGTCCACGTCTACCTCCGCGAGGCCAAACGCCTGCGCCCGGACGTCGCGTCTGCTCAGTAAACGTGGCCTGGACGGTCGCTCATGCCGAACGCAGCGCTCGGCATGCCTGGCGACGGCTGGCAACCGAAGACGTGACTCGTGACGGAACTCAGATCCCTCGTTGCCGGCTCCTGCACACAGGGTTAGAGTTTGACTGGAAGCCGAGTGCCGCTGGCGCCGGCTAATTGTGCAGGTCTTTGCAGTTCGGAGAAGTCAGGTGAAACGCTCATTTGTTTTTGGCGGAGTTGTCGCATCAGGTCTCGTGCTTGCGACCGTGCTGATCGGACCAGGTTCCAGCTCCGAACTCTTCGGACAAGGCAAAAAGCCCGCAATCAAGCCCCCCAGCGTTGCGGCCATGAGAGCGTTGGAGTTGCGGGAAAAGAAGGCTCGCGAACAATTCCTGCGCGACACAGCCCAACTTGCAAAAGACTACGAAGAAGCCGGTTTGCTGGAGAAAGCGAAGGATCTGCTGAAAACAGTCCAGCGAGTCGACAGCAGCATTGCCGGAGTGAAGGAAAAACTGGACACGATCGAAGAGACGATCCTTTCGGCGAATCCTTACGAGTTCTCAATCGACAGTGCAAAAGGCTGGGGCGAACCGGTCGCTCGCGTCGAGCAGGGGAAGAAGTTCCGAGTCGCCGCCAAAGGTTCGTACAAATTCGTCGTCCAGGAGACCGTTGGCCCGACCGGTTTTCCGTCGGACGATCCGCTTCGACAAATGACAAAAGGAATTCCCAGCGGAGCCTTGATGGCGATCGTGATCCCTCTGAACGATCGAGGAAAGCCGGGCAAACCCGGTCAGCCAATCGAGATCGGTGACGGAAAAGAAATCACTCCGAAAGAAAGCGGGCTGCTGTTGATCGGGGTGAACGCTCCCGCCGGAAATAAAAACCAGGGCAATATCGACATCCAGCTTTCCGGCTACCTGGCCCCGCCAAAGTAAGGCGAGGTGGTTGATTTCGCCTCTGGATTGCTGCTTAAGACGACCGTTTCTGGTCGTCTTTTTTAACGAATGCAGCCCTTTTCCGGCTGAAGTGGCGAGTTGCAAGCTCCTTGCAGACAAACCTTTCAGAGAATCTTCAGAAAAAATCTACAATCTCAGCCAATATTCGAGAGCGGCGGGCGAACCACTCTTCAGAACTTTGATCTGCATCGAGCGATGCTCGTTCAGCAAAACCTGCCATCAGGCAAATGAGACCAGTTTTTGAATTGGGAATTGAATCAAGGAGACACAGTTATGGTTTCACTCAAAACCGCAATCGTTGGTGGGGTCAGTGCTTTGGCTCTCGGGACGCTCGTTCTGGGAACCACCTGGATCAGCTATGTTCGAACGGCAAAGAACGAAGTCGCCGAAGCCGTCGAAGGTGCCATTCCGATCGAGTTCCAGCTCAAACGGGCCAAGGACATGCTTGAGAACGAACTGGAGCCTGAGATTCGCAAGATGAAACATGCGGTCGCTGAATCGCAGGTCGAAGTCGAACACCTGCAGGCAAAACTCGACGAAAAGCAGAAAACGGTCACTCAGCGTCGAGCCGAGGTCATGGCGCGAAACGAACAATTGAAGTCACAAAAAACGACCTTTCTTGTCAATGATGTCAGCTACACGAAGGCCGAGCTGGAAGAAGACCTTGAAAAACGCTTCGATCGGTTCAAAACGCTTGAACAGACCTTCAAGACAGAAACGAAAGTGCTCGACGCAAAGCGTCAGGCTGTTGTCGCTAACGAGAGCAAAGTCGAAAAACTTCTGGCCGCTCGGGAAGAGCTGCGATTGCAGATCGAAGAACTTGAAGCACGCGTCAGTGCTTTGAAAGCCGCCGAGACTGTTGCCGAGTCTGAATTCGATGATTCAAAGCTCTCGAATGTCAAGGAGTTGCTCGACAGTCTTGATGCCAAGGTCGATGTTCGGGAACGGGAGCTTTCACTCGAAGGCAAGGAAACGGACCTGATCCCCG
>JADHNX010000350.1 GCA_016779365.1 Planctomycetaceae bacterium | reverse complement strand
CAGCGTGGCTGCTCCCAGCAGATGCTGCATGAAATGGCGACGAGGCAAACGTGATGACGACAGTTTCGACATGGCTGAACTCCGGATTTCCCGCAACACAAAACTCGCACAACCACCGTGCCGATGAATCGTGTTCGGCACGCGCCAGCTCGATACGGCAGAAAAGCAACTGGCATTCCGATCGGCAGCCACCACAGCCACATCTTCAACTTTCAGACGAGAGAAACACTCTATGCCACGCGTGATTCCGGGTTTCGAGAAATTTCAGTCTTCCACAACCAAACGCCAGACCTGACGCGAGTCGCCGAACTGCTGCGCGGCTACGGCACACTCATGTCACGTTCCGCACTGTGTTTCGTGACTCGTCTTCACATGCGAGATGCTGACGACGACTTGAGTCGCATTCCGGGATGCCAAACAAAAAAACTTCAGCATCAGCAACAGCCAGGAAACCAATTCTGCTGCTGTTTCTGCAGAACTATTGTGGAACATTCTGCGGTGACATTTCTGTGACAGAAGTTTGAAACGGCTGTGACCAAAGCGGCACAAATCCTGTAGCACCAGTCAGTGATGAGTTCATTGACAACTTACCCCTACAGGAACAGAACGATGCCCAGCGGAATTCTCGAAACCGACACCACGGTCGACGACTCGGCCACAGCCCCTTCGCAAACAGCCCCCTTGACGAACAGCGCCGCCAGCAGGCAGAAAGCGGAGTTCGGCAAGGCCGGACCGTTTGAAAACGCAAAGCTCTCGTGGAACCGCATTGACTGGACGGTGCTTGGCTGGATGCTGCTGGTGCATGCGGGGTGCCTGGCCGCTCCATTTTACTTTTCGTGGCCCGCTCTTGCGGTCGCTGTCGGGCTGCACTGGCTGACGTGCAGCATCGGCGTTTGCCTGGGATATCACAGAAACCTTTCGCACGCCTCATTTCGGTTACCCGCTCCCGTGCGTTTTTTCACGACACTGTGCGGAGTCCTCTCTGGCGAAGGCAGTCCGCTGACCTGGGCGGCGACTCATCGAGTCCACCATGCTCGATCGGACAGGAGCGGCGACCCGCACTCGCCTCGCAACGGCGTTTTATGGTCGCACATCCTCTGGCTCTTCGTGCGGCGCGACGCTAACGAAGTGACAGAGTTGCATCGACGATATGCTCCGGACCTGCTCAAAGATCCGATGATGCGGTTCTTCGAAAAGACCTTCGGTCTGTGGCTGGTCGGATCCGCCGCACTGCTGTACCTCGTCGGCGGGATGCCAATGCTCGTGTGGGGAGTCTGCGTGCGGCTGACGGTTGCCTACCACACGACGTGGCTGATCAATTCAGCCTCGCACATCTGGGGTTACCGAAACTACGAAACGACCGACGATTCGCGAAACCTCTGGTGGGCCGGCCTGCTGGCTTACGGCGAAGGCTGGCACAACAACCATCATGCCTGGCCGCGAGTCGCCTGCTATGGGCACCGCTGGTGGGAGTTCGACATCACCTGGCAGGCGATCAAGGTTCTGCGATTTCTGGGACTGGCCAGCGACGTCGATGATCGCATTCCCTCCCGCGACACGACCACCGCCGAGCCGCCTCGATACACTGATCGCCACTGACAGCGTCTCCGGAAACTGGCCGTCAGCCGTAACGTGCCTGCCTGAAAGTCGCACAAAACGTGCGAAATTGTCTCACATTTTCTGTGGCGTATTGACTCGATGTGCCCGCAGACTCTCTCCAGGTTACCGGACCTGCAACTTGAATTTTCACTCCAATGTGCACATGTGCGAGTTTCGATAGAACGAATACTTTCATCCCAAACCATCCGGTTGAGGACCGGGATCTGGCGAGCGGAGCATGGATTCGCAGCACTTGCACAGGAGCATGAGGCGATGTTGAAGTTGTTGAGGACTGAATTTCTGGTTGCGTTGCTGATGTGTCGAAGCCTTTCAGCGCAAGCCGGCGACTTTCTGGAAGAGCTGTCGGCGCCGCCTGCCAGCCTTGTTGAATCCATCTCGGATGCTGCCACTCAGCCCGCAAGTGGCATCCAGACGGTCGGCCATACAGCCTGTTCAGCAAAGTGCGGAGCAACATGTAATTCCGCTGGCAACTGCGGCGCGACGTGCGACCGAACTGGCGGATGCTGCGGCGACGGCTCAGCAGGTGGATTGCTCGACGGAGCGCTCGCCGCACCGGCAGGAATTCTGAATCTGGACCTGAAGAGCGATCGAGCGTTCGACGGATTTATCGAACCGGTCACGAACTCAGTCTTCTTCGAAGATCCTCGATCGCGGACGCGTTTAAGGTTTCTGTTTATCAACCAGACGATCCCCAACTCGACTCCGGTACTCGGCGGCGGCGACTTCCAGGTGTACGGCCTCGAAGCAACATTCGCACTTAACGAACGCTGGTCGATCATCGCTCAGAAAGACGGCTGGATTAACCTGCAGGCAGACGGCATTCCCCATCAGGACGGCTGGGCTAACCTGGCAACGGGCCTGAAATATGTTCTCGTGCGTGACGTTGAAAATCAGTTTCTGTTGAGCACCGGATTTCAGTACGAGTGGAGCAACGGAAGCAGCGAAGTCTTCCAGGGCAACGGCGATGGAGTCTGGAACCCGTTTCTGTCGGCAGGTAAACAGTTCAACTGTGACACGCACGTTATCACCACCATCGGTGCTCACCTGCCAGCCGACAACGCCGACAGCTCATCACTCTTCTACAGCCTGCACGTTGACCACGCTTTTACCGACCAGCTCTACGGACTCGTGGAGCTTAACGGCCTGCACTACGTCGACGACGGAAGCCGACTGGCCGTGCCTTTCGAAGGTGGCGACCTGCTGAATCTCGGCTCAACATCTGCCGAGGGCAATTACCTGCTGACGATGGCGTTCGGCGGCACGTACAAGTTCAACCCGAACTGGGAGACCGCCGCCGCGTACGAAATCCCACTCGCCGCCAAGGGTGACATCTTCGACGACCGGCTGACGTTTACGCTGTCGTTCGTCTACTAAACGGCTCGTCACTGACGAGGCCGCATTTCAGACGTCCCATCGCCACAGCCCACAGAAGCGACTCATCATGCAGTTGCTTCTGCGGGTTCCGGTTTCTCGGGACTCATCATTCGGTGATGCTGATCGGCCTGGTGACTAGCACTCGGTCTGCGGTGCGCAGCTCCAGAGTGTAAGTGCCGACTGGCAGAGTGCCGGGAATCTGATAGTTCCAGTTGGCTCGAAGCTGCTCACGTGAAACCACCTGACCGGCTCGATGAATCGTGATGCCAGTCGGGTCAAGCAGATTGCATTCCAGCCACATGTCGGGGTGCGGCGGCACCAGAGTCAACTGGACGATAAACGGCTCATCACGACGATATTCGTCATCCAGATCCAGCAACACTCCTCCCAGCGTGGAAGAGCCAACGTCCAGACTGAGGACGAGGTCGATGTCGGCGATCGTTTCGAAGGGCTCATTCAACCTCGCGATCAGTCGCGGATCGGCTGGTCGCAGTGGCAATGGCCCGTCGGCTCCGCGTTGTTTGTAAGGATCGAGCGAGTGTTCGGCGGCCACTCCGACAACTGCCGAGCAAAACAGAATCGTTGCCCACGCGTAAAACGAACCCAACCACGCAGCTCGCTTTGCTGATGCCGAAACGTCAGATCCCTGCTGCGTCCGCCCCAGGAATTCAGCAAACGAGCGGACAACGTTCAGTGACCGCAACCGTCGCAGCGTTTCGAATCGGCGGAAAAGTTTTCGCCCCCCGACAATGCATAGCCGGACGTCGCGTTCGCTGAGAAAACCCAGATAACTGCTGATCATGACGCACGGGAAGATGTACAGCCCGAGCGTCGGCGTGGTGGAAACGTGAAAAAAGACGCCCATGCCCAGGATCAGAAATCTTGCCCAGGGCCGCCAGACGACGAAGACAAAAATCAGTTGCCACAAAATCGCGATATTGGCCATCGCGATGATGATCTCAGGATAGAACGACAGAATTTCTCCAGCCGGATTGTGGTGATTGAGGTTTGTCATCAGCCAGTGGCGAAGCTGATCGCTGCTGAAGTACTCGCCCGTGTGCAGCTTCGTCATGGCGGCGCCCAGATAGATCAGCCCGATCAGCAACTGCATCAATCGTCGAGGCCAGACATGGAACCTGGGCCGCAGTTTTTTCGCCGCCCGCCAGCTATCGACAGACCAGACCGATCCGCAGCGGGAAAGCGCCAGAATGAGCAGCAGGTGCGACGAAATGGCCGAATACTTCGTCATCGTTGACAGGCTGTCGAGCAAACTAATGTACGTGTAAAGGCAAAGCGAAACTGTCAGCGAGGTGCGAGTGAACCAGCCAGCCGATGAGCAGATCAGCGACAGAACCAGCACGCTCATCATGATCACCGCGAGCGTACCCGACGGTTCGGGCGGAAAGTTCATCACCTGATAAGTCAGGGCCAGCGGCGCCGCTGCACCGTCTGACGAATAGAGTTCCCTGGCAAACGACCACCTGGGAACGATCACGCACAAGAGAATCAACGGCAGAAAAATCCGCACCAGAGCGAGTCCATACGGCGTTTCCTTCGAGTAGAAGAAATCGTTCAGCGAGGCTTTCAGGTTTCGAGTTTCCGCGTGGTCGATTGAAGCATCCATGCCGCCACTTCCTTTCGAGAATCTGAATCTCGACGACGAGTTTTCACCGAGTCGCGAGTCCTACTCTGCACGATTCATGGCGACGACGGGGAACCGTGGCATCGTCAGTTGCTCCAGCCTCGGATTATCCAGCAACGCAGCCTGAGCCTGTCTGGCCAGCCAGGCTCCACGATGTTCGACCGACGTCCCATCAGGCAGAAATATGTCTCGAATATGGATGTAGGATTGCTTGTCCGTCGGTGTCGGCGTCAGCTTGCCGGCAAGGTGAGCAGGCAGGTTGTATTTCTTTGCCCACGACTCCTCGACCACCAGAATTCTCCGGATCGGCTCGTGCGATGTCCTGACCAGCGAGTTTTGAGCCTGTCGCAGCATGTGCTCAGCGAACGGGTCGTAGTGTTGCCGGCTGAGGTTCTCTGAGTACGCAGAAAACGAACCCCAGGGGCCCGGAGCAAGCTCGTAGAACTCGCCGCTTTCACCTTCTCCCAGAATGTGAGTCCGCTGCTCCCAGGCGGACCATCCGCAGAACATGTCCCAGATCACGAAGTACTTCAACGGGTGAGAATGCTCGCGAAACTGCACCGCGTGAACGACAACCCCCATCGTCAGGATGCCGAGGTAAACTGCGATAATCGCGTGAGTGCTCCACCGTTTCATGGCGTCGTCCCTGACGTACAGACACAAAAAAAGCCCTTCGGCGCAGTCTCCGCTGCATCGAAGGGCAATCATCACCCGACCTGAGTCACCGTCCTGAAAGACTCGATCACTCAGATCGCGCGGAACGTATTGCTGCCTCGTCGAGAAGGTCAACACGAAATCGAGAGAGAATCTGAACAGTGCGACTCGAAATGTGGAGACGGGAAACCCTTCACTCAAACAGCGTGCTCGACCGTCGCGCTGACCGTGCACTTACGCACTGCTAAAGAGTCAACAGAATCTGCCGGGGAGCGAGAATCACGCATCCAGATACCTGGAAACCTCGCAGCGTTGCACCATCAGTGAGTTCCACACAGCAGTTCGCAGCCTGGTAAAGCACTTCGCAGCCCGTTGAAAAAGTGTGCCACTGGCTTCGCCAGTGCTTTTCGAATCCGGGCTCGCAGGCAATTCCGCACTGGCACGCAATTCGCGATCTCTCGTCGGCGTACCATGCCTGCTGTCTCACGCAGGTCTTCTGTCCGGTACGTTCAATCACCCAGCAGATTTACTTGAGGGAGCAGAAGTCGCCATGAGGCCCGTTAGTTACTCACCGCAGAAATTTATTGCCGTCGCAGCCGCCGCAAGTTTGTCACTCTTCATCGCCGGTTGCGGAGGCGGTGATGGTGGGGCGTCACCGTCATCAGGGACGTCCGCCACGTCTTCAGCGGCTCCTGCCGAAACGGCCTCAGCTGAAACTTCAAGTAAACCTGCTGAAACCGCGTCAGCTCCGTCAGCCGCGAAGGATGACTCTTCCTCGACGGAAAGCAGCACCACACCTGCTGCAGCTCCTGGAGCGACCGGAACGCTGGTTGGAACGGTCGTCTTCAGCGGTGACTACAAGCCGCTGCCATTGATTCACAAAGCCGGTACCGAAGGCGTCAAAGACGGCTCGGTTTGCG
>JADHNX010000349.1 GCA_016779365.1 Planctomycetaceae bacterium | reverse complement strand
GAATGAGAATTCGATACGACAGACATGCCACAATCATCGACGCCTGGAACCACCTCGCCCTCGCAGCGATCTGCTTCAGAATCCTCAACAACACCGCATAATCAAACACTGAGACATCAGTTCTTTGTCAGCCTCTAAGTCAGCAAAGTCATGACCAGCAGCAGGCCGTCCGATTGACTGATATGCCCATCGAGGGCCATCACTACTAATGCCGCGCTGAGCACCAGAAACAGAGGCATGTCCACCAGGAGAATTCTTCGAGACACCCGTAGTTAGACAAACAATGCTGACAGGCCCAGCACAAGCATCAGATTCTGGATATTGCTTCCGACGATATTTCCGATCGCAATGTCAGACGAGCCGTTGGCCGCCGCCTGCATTGAAACCGCAAGTTCGGGAGCACTGGTACCAAACGCGACAACAGTCAGCCCAATAACAACGGACGAAATCTGCAGGCGTCGAGCGAGACTGACGGCCCCATTGACCAGCCAATCGGCGCCGACAATCAACGCCAGAATGCCCAGTCCAAATCCAATGGCGATGGCCATGATCGTATGCTTCGGCTTTCCTGATCTCTGAAGAAGTAAGCCAGACTCATTCCGTCGCCTGCTGACCTTCGCTTAACGTCAAGTTTGCTGCGCCGCACCCCGAAGACCGGTCTCGCAGAATCCGGTCTCCGGAGCTCACACAATCACGGCTTCTGCCTGACGGTGTACCGTCTCAATTCAGGGATGCCGTCAGATCGCTTTCACGAGTGAAGAGTTTGGCGGCCCGTCGTCGCTGTATTATTCGATACCCAGTCTGTCGATCGATCGCTCGAGCAACGGCACGACTGCTTCTCTCGGCTGCCAGATCAATCGACGTCTTCAGCTCCTCATGCAGAATCTCGCAGAACACCGGTTTGGGAAGACGACGCAAGTCCACACGAATTTTGCACAGCTTGTCCTGGCCACCTTTGGGACCATTGATATCAGCAAGCGTGACATCAACTTTTTGCACGACGTCAGCAAATCGCCCCAGAGCAAATGACAACCGCCGTTCGACGTACTGATTGACTGAACTGTCGGCATCCATCTTCGCTGTTTGAATCTGAATTCGCATGATCAACTCCACAAGAACAGGAGAACGATGCGGTTTGTTCCGCATCAGGATGAGCGATGCGGACTTCGCATCAACCCTTTTCAGCGACTAAGCCACGGCTTTGACACCGGGACGTACCAGGTGATCCACCGGCTGCCGTAAGTCAGACGGCGGGATGGTCTGTTCATCGGGTTCCGAGGGCAGGACAACGAAGACAGAACAGGACACTCGCTCCAAAACAGCCTCTGCAGTATTCCGGTGCAGAGCACGAGAGACACCAGACCGCTGACGATTTCCGATCACAAGGATCGACGGATCAACCTTTTGCACCACTTGCGAAATGGCAACTGCGGGGGTTTCCTGTTGTACGTGTAGTTTCACCTTGCAGCAGGAAGTGCCTGCTAACTTGAATAGATCTTCAAGCGTTTGCTCTGCAGACCTGCTGTTGCTCGCCACGTACTCTGCGGTTGCGTGGTTCAGGCGTCGCCACCAAACGGGACCGATACCGAACCGACGTGACGCCCCGATGAGGTGAATCTCAGCTCGCGAACGCTCCTGCTGTGCGAGTCGGATAGCCTCTCGGACGAGTTGGACGTTAAACGCCGTCGCTTCTGCCGACGTTGCTTCCGGGTCGATGGCCACCGCTATTCGTTCGTTGACCGGTCGAATCCCCACACACCAGACCGGTGCGGGAACAAGTCGAGACAGTCGCGATTCAACAGACGGCAGCAGCCTTGAGAATCTCGTTTTCGGGACCGACCGCGAAACAAGCACAATGTCAGCAGAGTGTTTTTTGGCCACCTGAGCAACGTCGTCAGCAGTCAATCGCGTTCGGATCTCAATACCGATTCGCAATGAGTAATCCATCAGGCGTTCGGCCAGTCGCTGAGCGGCGTGATGAGCCGACGTCATGGGTTCGTCGTGGAAGTTCCACGAATCCAGCTTGTGTTCCAGAGTGAGGCTGCCGCCAGACAGCGACTCAATGAGCACGTGTCCCCTAACGCGTCGATCGACTGTCAGTCGCCTCAACGCAGCACACAATGAGTCGATCGACCCATCGGGGCGAAGAACCAGCAAAGGGCGTTTCGTTTTCATGACGGACTCCTTCTTCGGTCTGTACACTCAGCGGCAGTGGCTCCAAATCAGCATGGTGCCGCCTTACAGGTTCTTTATACGCGTAACTGCTCGCATCGACCCGACGGAAGCGGCGATGCCTTCCATCGCTAATATCGATGTGACTTTCTTGAGCCGAATTTTGATCGATCGCATTGCGTAACGAAATTGCCTCGCCAAAGAGACACGGCCGAAAGCTCATCTATAGAGGTCAGCGGGCCGCAAATACGTCGCACAACAACCTGTTCGTCGACGTGCTCGACCAACTGGACGTACCGAGCGAATCCTTCGTCGACAGCTCCGGCGAAATGTCTGAAGTTCTTGCTTGAACGGCTCTCGCTGATTCGTGACCTGACAATGAAAAAAGCCTGGCCTCGTGATGAGGCCAGGCTTTCTGTTTTCCAGTATCAACGTTCTGTCGGAGTCTTATAGTCTGATGCCGTTTCAGCGAAACGGCGTGCTACTGGATAATCTTGTTGAGGTCTTTCAGGACGACTTCTGTGTCCTTCTTGTCGAACTTGCCTTTAGCGTAGGCATGATTCGACTGAACGGTCAGACCTTTCCACAGCAGAACGGTGGTCTCAGCGTCCTTCGAGATTTTGTAAGTTTCAGGACCGGTCTCACCGTCAAACATGGTGAGCGGTACCGACTTGAGTTCGTGCTTCTTGGCGAGTTCTTCCAGTTTCTTCTCATCTTTGTCCGGATCGTTTGTCAGGAGGACGACGAAAGACTTGAGCTGCTTGTCTTCGTTCTTCTTGACTGCTTCGTCCAGCTTTTTGACCAGACCAGCCAGGTCATCATTGATCTCGCGAGTAAAGATTGCCGCAACCGGACGTCCACCAAATTTGCATCGATAGCAAAGCGACTTGTCCTTGTTGGGGCCTGTCACGTCTTTGACCAGGAAGAACCCGGCCTTTTCATTGGGCTGAAGCCCGGATTTTACGCCGTCAGCGGCGAAACTCACTGCAGAAGCGGCAGCAATCGCCAGCACAACAGACGATGCAAGAAGTCTGTTCATCGAAATCTCCAAAAACAGTGAACGGGAAGTCAACTCCGACAGGAGTCGGTGAATTCCTAGCGTAGCCAGTCCCACAAAGGTTTGACTACCGACAGCGAGGAATCGTCGCTCGCAGACGACGACCGCACAGTGCGATGCCTCACAAATCACGACGCCGATTCAAGTTCTTCCTGAAGTTCGCACCAGCGTTCTTCAGCGGCTGCGAGTTCCTCCGTCAGGCGAGTGACTTCTTCGTGCAGCCGCATCGCTTCCTGGGGATCGGTTTCCTTGAGAAGCTGCGCGTTGAACTCGTTCTTCTCTTTGTCGAGGCGGGCGATCAGTTTTTCGTTCTTCGACAATTCTTTACGAACCATGCGTTCGTCGCGAACCGGCGCTCTGGGAGTCAGCGTCTTCGGCAAGCCAGGAGCAGCCTTCGAAGTGGCATGTCTGGCCCGCTCGCCTTCGTCGATTTCGCGATTGACCGCGTAGAGGTAGGCGTTGTAATCGCCTCCGTAGTTGGTCACTTTTCCGTCACGAACTTCGATGACGCTCGTCGCGATGCGGCTCATGAAGTGCCGATCGTGGCTCGTGAAAATGACGGTGCCTTTGTAATCGAGCAGTGCTGTCGCCAGTGCTTCGATCGTGTCGACATCCAGATGGTTGCCTGGTTCATCGAGGATCAGAATGTTGTGCTCGTTCAGCAGAATTCCTGCCATACAGAGCCGGGCGCGTTCGCCTCCGGAAAGCACGGAGATCTTCTTTTTGACCGCCGCCCCCTTGAACAACATGGCGCCAGCAACCTTCAGAATCGACTGCATCGACGTTCCCGGCAGAGCGTGGTAATCAAGATAGCCCTGCACCGTTTCGTTGGGCGGAAGCGTTGTGTAGACGTGTTGAGCGTACGTTCCGATGTTGCAGCCGTAGCCCCATTTCACCTCGCCGGAAACAGGTGCGAGCGAGTTGACGATCGTTCGCAGAAACGTCGTCTTTCCCTGCCCGTTGTCGCCGACAATCGCCGCGCGTTCGCCGTGTTCAATCTCGACGTCGATGCCTGTCGCGACGGTGTGATCAGGGTAGCCGATGGAAAGATTCTGACATCGAACAGCCGGGCCGCGTCGTGGTTCGACCACCGGTGTCCGAATGAAAGCTGTCGGCTCGTCGGCTTCAATTTCTTCCGTCTGAAGCCTTTCCAGCTGCTTCGCTTTCGAACGTGCCTGTGACGCGGTGTTGGCGTTGGCTCGGTTCTTGTCGATGAAGCGTTGCAGTTGCTTCTGCTTGGCGACGATGGCAGCGTTCGCTCGTACAACCCGGTCCCGCTCTTCAGCAACCTTTTCCAGATACGCGTCAACCTTGCCGGGGTACAGCGTGAGGATCCCTCGGTCCAGGTCGAGCGTGTGGCTGCACGTCGCGTTCAAGAAAGCGCGATCGTGAGAAACGATCAGACAGGCTTCGCGGTAGTTCCGCAGAAAATGCTCGAGCAGAATCTGCGTTCGCAGGTCAAGAAAGTTGGTCGGTTCGTCGAGCAAGAGCAGGTTCGGTTCGTGCAGCAGCAGCGCCGCCAGTTTGACTCGCGTCTGCCAGCCGCCGGATAGTTCCTTCACCGGACCTTCGAGGTAAGCGCCTTTCAGCTCAAACTCGCCCGCAACTTCGCCGCACTTCCAGTCCGGCTGACCACTGTCCCGCATCAGAAAGTCGAGTGCCGACTCACCGGGTTCAAACGGGTCATGCTGCCTGAGATAGCCAACTCGCAGATTCGGATGACGAATGACTTCGCCTCGGTCGAGTTCTTCTTCGTCGAGAAGAATCTTCAGCAGCGTCGACTTCCCGGCTCCGTTTCGACCGATGAAGCCGACTTTCACATCTTCGCTCAGTGTCGCCTCGGCACCGTCCAGGAGTACCTGTTCGCCGTAACTTTTGTGAGCATCCAGAATCTGCAGCAGCACAGCCATTTTACAATCCGGTCATCGCGTCAGAGGTTGAAGCGGCGGATAGTAAGCGGTTGACGCGGCGTCTTGAACCGACATACGTGCATCCAAAGGACGCTGCGCCAAACTCCAGCACGGCGAGAATCCTGACGTCGCGAAATAACCTCGAACCGCTGCGATCGTGAAAAACGATCCTGGCGGCACAACCGGACTGTGCAACACAGAAGGCCCGCGTTTCCAGACCGGCCTGCGACTCAAACTTTGACACGACCTGCGGCGCCTGCACAATTGAATGAATACCTCCGTGATCCCGTCGGCAACTGAGGCTCCACGCCTGCTTTTGAATTCTCACGTCGACAGTTTCAACTCACTTCACCTCAGGCTGTACGGGCCAGTTCCGCCTGCCTCTGCTTTTCAGGAGACGGTCAATCCATGTCAACTTCCGTGACAGAGACCGAATTAAACGACGCTGAAACTCCCGATCCGGAATATGATCCGTCCGTCGCGGATGTCAACATGCTCGAAGATAAGCTTCCCGACTGGTTTCGAACGCCCGCCATCGGCGCTGGTTTTACCTTCCTGATCGGACTGACTTATTTCTTCTTCGATCGCCTGCAACCGATCACGCACACGGACGTCTGGGGACATCTCAGCTACGGTCGACTGCTCTGGGAAACCGGCGCGTTGCCGTCTACGGAGCCGTTGATGCCGCTCTCGAACGGCGTGCCGTTTGTGAATTCTGCGTGGCTGAGTCAGTTAATCGCTTACGCCGGGTATCTGGTTGTCGGCAAAGCCGCGATCACCTTCCTTTTTGCGTTCTGCGTCGCCGCAGCTCTGGGCGTGTTGACGCGCCGAGTTTACAACCGAACGCACAGTGCGATGTTCGCTCTGGGCGGTTTCGCGTTGACCATGTGGGTCGAGTATCAGCAGCTCACCGTGCAGCGTCCGCAGATTGTCGGACTGCTGTTTTACGCCGTTCTGCTTTCAATCCTGCTGCGTCGAGAATGGTCGAACAGAAACTGGGTCGTTGTGCCGGCCATGTTTGCACTCTGGGCGAACATGCACGGCTCGTTCATCGTTGGTCTGGGACTGCTTGGCTGCTTCGT
>JADHNX010000348.1 GCA_016779365.1 Planctomycetaceae bacterium | reverse complement strand
TGAAAATCACGATGGTGTCTTCGGCCATGCTTTCGGTTTCGAGGAATTCGAGCAGCCGACCGAGGTTCCAGTCGAAGTTGGCTATCATCCCTTTGAAGCTGGCCAGATGGTCGCTCATGCCCATATCGAGAAACGGTTGCTTCCACTTTTGAGCGACCAGGTATGGTCCATGCGGAGCGTTCGTAGGCAGGTAGACAAAGAATGGTTTACTGCCTCCGGCGTCGGCAGCCACGGTCGTCATGAAGCTCATCGCCTCGTCAAACCAGACGTCGGTGCAGTAGCCGTCGAACTTCTTCCAGCGGTCGCCGTTGAGGTACGTGTCGTCAAAATAGTCGTTCGTCCAGAAGTCGGAAATCTGCGTCAAGCCTCCGCAGCGATGCCAGATTGATCGCTCAAAACCTTTATCCATAGGCCGAGAAGGAGCGTTATCGCCGAGGTGCCACTTACCGAAGATGCCGGTCGCGTAACCGTTGATCGTGAAGAGGTCTCCGAGCGTTTTCTCCCGATCGTGCAGCGACGTTCGACCGGAAGATGTGCGGTACGCTCCGGTCCTCGCCGGGTATCGTCCGGTCATCAAAGCGGCACGAGTCGGTGTGCAGAATGGCGAGACGTGAAAATCGGTGAACCGAACGGACTCGCGATGCAGCCGGTCGATGTTCGGCGTCTTGAGAGTCGGGTTTCCGTGGCAGGACATGTCCCCGTAACCCTGATCATCGGTCATGACGAGAACGATGTTTGGACGCGAGACCTGATCGGCGGAAAGCGGTTGCGTATCAAAGAGCTGTGGAAGAACTGCTGCGGCAACCAGAATGCTTTGCGTCGTGATCCTTTGTAGTAAATGACGCGGGAATGATCGGCGGCGGGCACCGACCGCAGGCTGGTCGGCCTGCGTCATGGCAAGGAACTGAAACATGATGAATCCTGTATTTCTCTCCGCGCGTGAGCTGTGCCTGATTCTCTCTCTCTCGCGCCGCGATATCGTTGCGTAAAAAAGGCAAAGGACGACAACGCCTCGTGTCACCGCATTATTGCCCGAAGGTGAAACCACATTCCGGTGCTGACCAGTAAGTCTGTTTCGGCTGAACTGGCGCCAGCGGGGTCTTTCCTGCCCCCAGTCGGCTCGTTCAGTGCGACGAAGGGAATTAACGAAAACAAGTTTCGTTCATTGAGCAAACACCCCTCACGCCATGATTTCCTTCAGCACTCCGGTGCTGTCGCCGTGATGTTCGGCGTTGACTCCGATGCCGTTTAAGAGTGTCAGCCAGGCGTTGCACAGTGGAGTGTCCTGAGGCACGACGATGTTTTCTCCCAGTTTGATGCTTGCCGCGCCGCCACTTAACAGCGTGGGGCAGTTCGATAGTTCGTGGCCGGTGCGGATGTTGCTGCCGTAGACCAGCGCGACGTTGTCGAACAGGCGACTGCCGTCGGCTTCTTCGGTTGTTTTCAGTTTGTGGAGCAAGCCGGCCAGAAGCTGGCTCTGTGTGAGGTCTCGCTTTTGTGAGGCAGCCAGTTTTTCGGCACGTGTTGTGTGGTAGTGGCTCATGTCGTGCTGGTGGACGTTGACGCCGATGCTCGTCAGCAGAGTTCTTACCGGCTGACGATAGGTCAGCACGCGCGAGCTGTCGGTCTGCATGGCCGCGATCATCAGGTCGTACATCAGCTCGATTTCATTGCGGCCTTCAATTTCGGCCGGTGGTTGTGGCATCGTCGTTTTCGGACCTGGAACGCCCAGCCATTGCTCTTCCTTACTGAGTCGCGTTTCGATGTCGCGGACGCCCTGGAAGTACTCGTCAAGCTTCTCGGTATCACGCCGGCTGAGACCGCGCCGCAGGTCGTTGGCGTTCTCAAGCACGGTATCCAGGACGCTTCGCCTTTGAGCGAGCATTGCCTGTCGCTGTTCGATTGGAGTTGAGTCTTCTGAGAAGAGCCGATGGTATGCCTCAAGCGGACCATTCTGGCCCGCGACCGGCTTGCCTCGGGAATCCCAGGCCAACGACAGACCAGGGCCGTGTCCTGAACCGGAAATGTTGCTTTCGGCGCCGTTGAGCTGGAGCGACGAGAATCGCGTGTGTTGTCCCAGTTGGGCTGCGGCTAGCTGGTCGAACGAGATGCTGTTATGGAAGCTTTGCCCGGGTTGAGCGTAGCGGTTCGCACCCGTCAGCCACATCGTGCTGCCCCAGTGCCCTTCATTCGAGAACTTATTCCAAAGCCCCTGGACGATGCTGAAGTCCGCCTTGTGATCGGCCAGCGGTGCCAGCCCCATCGGCAACTCGTAGTCGGTGCCGGGTTGCTTGATATCGGGAAACCACGTTTCTTCGGTCACGCCCCAGCCGAAACCGAGGACGACCAGACGCTTTGGCGGTGCCTGAGATTTAGCCGACGCAGCGAAGGCGCGATGACCAAGCGAAGGCAGCGCAGGCAGAGCAATCAGGGCGGTACTGGATCGAAGAAACTGGCGGCGGGTTCTGGACATGATGATTATTTCGTTCTGAATGTTTCACTGGCGATCAATGCGTGAATGAATTCACGGGTGCTCATTTTCTTCTTTGTCGCGGCCTCAACCATTATCGCAGCCAGCGGCTCGTCACCGAAACCAAAGGGACGTCCGAGGGCGTATTCGATCAGGGCGGCACTGAAGCCTGTTGCGAAGTTGTCGGCTCTGGAAGAGAGGATGTCTCGTAATTCGAAGTAGTTATTGAACGAAGGACCGGCGTGAAATGCGGCGCTGGTGTCAATCGTCCAAGTCTTGCTGGCGCCTTTTACCGGCTTGCCGTTTTCGTCTTTCACCTGATAGGTATCTTCGGTTCGCCACTGGCCGACGGCGTCGAAGTTTTCCAGACCGAAGCCGATCGGATCGATTTTACGATGGCAACTGGCGCACTGCGCATCTTCCTGATGAGCGAGCAGGCGTTCGCGCGTGGTGAGTACCTTGCCCGCCAGCCGTTCGATCTGCGGAATGTTGGCCGGCGCGGGTGGCGGCGAATCATTGAGCAGTTTGCGAAGCACCCAGACGCCGCGTTCAACCGGACTGGTTTGTTCGCCGTTGCCGCCCATGAAGTTGATCGCTGCCATGCCGAGCAATCCACCTCGTGGTGAATCTGAGGGGACGGACACTTTACGGAAGTCACTGCCACTGGTAACCCGACGTGTCATTGAGGGACTGACTTCGTGTGAATGTTGCGGGGCGGATCCCTCGCTGACGCTTTGGGTTTCCTGACGGTTCGCTGCGAACTCGATGCCGTAAAAATCGGCCAGCACCGGATCAATGACCACATAGTCTGACTTCAGCAAATCGCCCAGCGGTGCGTTGTGCCTCAGAATGTGCGCGAAGGTTTCGTAGACTTCGTTCTTTGCAGACAGCCGAGTGCTGTCGTCGAATCGCGGGTACATCGGTCGATTGACTTCGAAGAAGTCGAATCGCTCTAAACTGAGCCACTGGTAGAGAAAGCCGTGGACGAACTCACTGGCTCGCGGGTCGTTCAGGAGTCGTGTGGTCTGGCCGGCAAGGACGCTCGGCGTGCTCAGTTCACCGCGTCTGGCGAGATCGAGCAATGCGTCATCGGGCGGAGCACTCCAGAGGAAATACGAAAGCCGCGAGGCCAGTTCGAGATCGGTTAACTGACGCCGCCGCCCGTCCACGGCGGGCTCATTGAGGTATAGAAACATCGGCGACGCTAGAATGATTGACAACGTGTCTTTGAGAGCTGCGGTCGGTTCAGCTCCCGTCTTCAGGTAGGCGCCGTAAACACTGGTCAGACGCTGGATGTAACTTTCTGAGGGCTCGCGACCTCGGAAAGCGACCACTGCAAATCGTGTAAATGCAGCCGCCGCTTCGTCGACAGTGAGCGATTTCGCGGTTCCGTCAAGTGGCACATCGAGAGCGGCCAGTGCAGACGGCATTGGCCTGGTGACTCCGCTTACTCGTTCAATTTCCATCCAGTCAATCCACAGCGCCATTACCGGGCCGATTCCATTTTCCTTCACCGCTGCGGCCCGCTTGCGACCGCCTTCAGCATTGTCCTCCCAGGCTCCTTTCTCGCGAATCCACAGAGTGCGATCTCCCGAGTCGGCTTGTTCGCGTGTCAGGGTAAATGGCATCTCCACGACTTGCGGCTCTTCCAGTGTGCCGGTGATCGCAAAGGTAGAAAGAACCTTGCCGTTACGCGGATGCATTCCAGCCTGAAGAAAGCGTTGCTCCGGAGCCGAGTCGTCGGTCGCGGCAACTCGGACGCGAAAGATGTAGTCGCCGCTTTTCCAACTGAAAGGCACAGGAAATTGCAGGTGATCGAGAGCAAGGATGGATGGATGCTTGGTTTGCACACCCAGATAAGCACCACGATCCAAAGCAGGCCGAGTCAGGTAGTACTCGTGGTAAGTCTGCCAGTTTTCCCCCAGGGCCGCCTGTGCTTTGTCGGAATTATTTTCCGGTGTCCGAAAGCCGAACGATTCAGGAGAAGGAGCACCTTTAATCTTTGCCCAGGATCGACGGTATTCGGTCGACCGCTTTTGCTCCTTCTTCAATTGCGCAACGATGTCAGCGTTTTCTGGACGCTCGGCGGCCTGATCCACGGCTGTGACCCATTGCTCAGCACGCTCCCGCTCATCTTTTTGCTGTTCGACATAAGCCGCGATCATGGGGTTTGCGTTCTCACATTCGAAGCGAACTTTGTTCAATCCATTCCCACGCGACCAGGCCATTTGCCGATTGGTGTGAATTTTGAACTCTGCCGGTGTCGGCTCGGAACGATCCGTTTCACGCTCGATTTTCTTCCAGTCAAGGGCGGCTGCCTGCAGAGCAAACGCCTCTTCCAGTGCCTCACGACCGAGCGACTGATACTGCTCAATCTGAGTCGCCGACATAAACAGATTCTGCCCTGCCGTGTCGAATCCTCCCGTCCCGGAATCACTCGGAAGCTCGGCGACATTAATCTTCACGCCCAGCAGTTCACGGAGTGTGTTTTTATATTCACGACGGTTAAGCCGCCGCATGGTGATCTCGCCCCCCTGATCACTCAGCTTTTTTCGCGCAGCGACCATCAGATTGGAGAGGTCGTCAAGAAGGTTCGTCTTCGCTTCAGCCGGCAGCGGTTGCTCATCGTCCGGCGGCATTTTGCCAGCATTAAGCACGTTAAGAATCTTCTGCCACCGTTCTGCCGTTTCGATATTAGTAATCGCGAACGGCAAATCATCCAGCCTCACCTGACCTTCCTGCTCGTCCGCGTTGTGGCACTTGTAGCAATGCGACTTAAGCAGTGCTCGATGGCGGACATCCATCGAAACATCCTGCGCTGCCGCGACTGCGGACAGTGTCAACATTACCAATACTGCGTTAGTCGTAAGTTTTACTGCGTTAATTGCAGGTTTGCTCATATTGTTAACTGACAGCCGCTGATCGATCGGCGTTCAAGGATTCGAAACAGACTTTGTTGCAAGGCTGATTCAAAGTTGCTGTCCACTCCTGAGTTCAAACTTGCCCAACCTCACAGGCCAAGACGAAATCGATCGTCAAAATACAGAAGATGCCGCAAATCGGTAACTGAAGTTTCTCAAACGGTGGGAAATGAGGTGATGATCGATGGGGTGTCGATTGCCGGAACAGCGCGTTGCTCGTTCCGGCCTGCTTCATGATCGGCCCTGTTCCTGTTACCAGCAGTCACCGAGCGTTATTCGATTTCGCCGGAGTCGCGTGGCGATTTCTCGGTTTACTGAGCCGTCCAGGTGAGGTGTTTAAAACGAAACTGCTTTCAGTTGGAATCGCTGTGTGACCCGGTTGAATCTGCACGCGGCGCTGCGGCAAAAACAGCTCGAATCCAGTCGCCGCGCGTTGTGCTGACTGCCGGCTCGGGCAGGCCGTGTTGGCGAGCCAGCTGTTTCCACCGAGCCATCAATTCATCATCCAGTGGCTGATCGAGCCTGACCGCGTGACCGGGAAATGCTTCGTAATACTGACTGACGATATGCTTGCCGCGAGCACCCGGTTTCTCGGGAGCGGGCTCGATCCCGTGCAGGCCGCCGAGGCTTCCCCACCACTGCACGGCGACGAAATCCGGGTGGCTCGGATGCGCATCGCTGACATGGATCGTTGCTGCTCCGCTTGACCAGACCCGCCGTTTCAACGCTTCGACGTCGACGTGCTGCACAGAGACGTTCTTTGCGAGCGCCATGTCAGCGGCGTAACCGGCGGCGCCGCCGAGCGACATCCAGATCGGTTCCAGGAGTTATTGTCA
>JADHNX010000347.1 GCA_016779365.1 Planctomycetaceae bacterium | reverse complement strand
CCAAGCGAACTTTCGGCGGAGAAGCGATGACTGTGGTTGAGCGTAGCGACGCTTTCGGCCAGCGCGCTCGCAGGAATTGTTGAACCAGTCGCCGCAGTCTCGACCTGTTCAACACACGCGAGCGACGGTGTTGAGTCATCGTCTGAATTCTCTTCGGCAACAAACGACAGCGTCAGTTGTTTTGCATCTGCTTTCTTCTTCCGCGATGTCGCTTTCGTCTTTTTCTTCTCTGCCGACACAAACTCTCGAACCGGCACGGAAGCCGACGAGACATCGGAACCTGAATCTGCCGTGTTTAACCCCGTCCGGCGGGCAATGACCTCTCGTCTCTGCTCGCTGAGTCGACCGACCGTGTTGCCGGAAAGGTTGCCGCACAAGTCGCTCAACACGCCACCGGCTTCGACGGAAGCCAGTTGATCGCGGTCCCCGATCAGAATGACCTGAGCCGACTGCGGAATCGCATCGAACAGTCGGCACATCAGCGCGAGGTCGACCATCGACGCTTCATCGACCAGCACGATGTCGGCATCCAGCGGCACCTCGGCACGGTGACGAAACGGTCCGCCACGCTCTGGCGGCAACGGCGTCCATCCGAGCAGCCGATGAATCGTTCCGGCAGAAATCTGTTTCAGCGCATCCTGCACTCGCTGGTCGACGTTCAGTTGCTGCGTCGCGCGACTGAGCGACTCATTCAGCCGTTGAGCCGCCTTACCAGTCGGAGCCATCAGCAGAATCCGCAGCTCGGCGGGGTCGTTTCCAGCGGCCAGATGCTGAAGCAGCCTGAGAGCCAGCAGTCGAGCAACGGTTGTTGTTTTTCCCGTTCCCGGCCCGCCGGTAATCACAGAGAACAATCGATCGACGGAATTGGCGACCGCCAGACACTGATCGCGGCTGCCGGAGTTTTCCCGATCCGGAAACAGCTCGGCGATTTCGCTCTGCAGACGAGCTTCGTCGAACGGCAACGAATTTTGCTTTAATCGACAGGCGATATTGCCAGCGAGCCGTTGCTCGAAGTACCAGTACCGCGCGAGGTACAGTCGGTGATTTTCAACGTCCAGGACCAGCGGAGTCGAGGCGGCTTCCCAGTCAACACCTCGCTCAACGACAGTTACCAGCGGGCTGTGTTGCAGATTCTCGATCCACGTCGTGACTTCCGGCCAGTTGTTGTACTCCCGAATTCGGGAATCTGAGTCGGACGTCGGAAACACGATCTGGTGAGCCGTCGACAGGTCGAGGCAAACATGTCCTCGTGACAGTTGCTCGCTGCACAGCACTGCCGCCAGCAGAACATCCGGGTTTGCCGCCGGGTCGACGCGGTGAAGCGTGTCCGCTAAAGCCTGATGAATCGGAGACAGAACTCCGTCAACAGCCAGTTGCTGAAAGGTCAGCGAAGAAGCGAGGGCGGTCATTCGGCGGTCCCTCCATCAAGAGCGTCCGACAGTGCCTTCACGAAACTCGCATCCGGACGGTGATGCCAGACTCCGGCCTGAGGTGGACCGTCCGTCGGGAAACCTCGCAGAAACAGATAAACGACTCCGCCAAAGTCGGTCGCCAGATTGAACGTGGGCAGCCGCTGTTCGAGCAGCCGACCGACCGCCACCGAGTACAGACCGGCCTGCAGAAGATAGTCATGCTCGAACATCGCCGCTTCGAGACGTTCGGTTGAGTAGTCCGAAACGTTTGGCCCGAGATAATTCGTTTTGTAGTCAGCCACGAACCACTTTCCGTTTGCCTCAAAGACGAGGTCAACAAAGCCCGCCAGAAACCCTTGCAATCCCGCGACCGACATTGCTCGAATCCGCTTTGCATAATCGTGCAGCAGCGAGTCCGTCGACGATTCAAATGCGGCGGCGAGTTTGCGTGTGGAGAACTCCGCCGCCCCGCCGAGCCTGAGCAGAAACGGTACTTCCGTGGCTAACCGGCGAGCCTCGATTTTCGAGAGACAACATTCGTCGTCGCCGAGCTTCAACGTCTCGCCCAGACATGTTGTCAGGGTGGCAGCGAGCGGTTCCAGCCAGCGAGCTTCCAGTTGCATCCGCTCCAGCCTCGGTTCAAGCAGTCCTGTTACCTGCTGAGAAATATCCTCGCGCAAAGCACCAGAAATGCCGCCAGATTTAAGAGCGAGTTCAAGCACGGAATGCACCACGTCACCAACCAGTCGTCCGCCCGGCATTGTCGCCAGCGGAACTTCCGCGTCGCTGCGATTACTTTGTGATTCCGACTGTAATTCCGAGTCGCCTCGCGACGGCACGACCAGCGAGTCTCGATCCACGACGTCGTCGAGAATCCGACCGTGAGTCGAAGATGCCAGTGCCGTGAAGCTGGTTTGCGATACTGCTGAAATCGTTTGCCGACGCACGGGCCGCGATGCGAGTCTTTGCTCGGACGACTGCTGCCTTTCGTAGCGGACGCCTGGTCGAAGTCGCGGCAACTCTGCGCCACTTCGAACTTTCGCTCGGTCGATGCCGAAGCTGCCGACCCATTCTCGAAGTCGAGCTTCCAGTTCCGTGTCTGAGGAATTCTCCGGAAGATCGCCGAGTAGAATCTGACCGAGTGCGGAGTTCGCCGAGTTTTTCGCCGCCGTCCAGTAAACGTGGCATTGATGCTTCGCCCGCGTCAAAGCGACGTAAAGCAACCGGCGTTCTTCGGCGCCGCTTTCGTTCTGATCCTGTCCCTGGCGAACTGGCAGCAGCTCGGAACCAACATCGATTTGCGGCACGGGCAACATCTCGCCATCGGCTCCGCTGCGTGACATCACGACGTTCGGTTTTTTCCATTCGCGAAGCGACCACAGAGCAGGGCAGTAAACGATTGAGTATTCAAGCCCTTTCGACTTATGAATCGTGCAAAGCTGCACGGCGGCACTGTCGGTTTCCAGGCGGAGCAATGCTTCTTCGTCGCTGTTTGAACCTCGGCTGAGCGTTTGCTCGAACCATCGCAACAATTCATCAGGACCGGCATGGGCCGTTGCGGCCTGTCGATGCAACAGTTCGCCCAGGTGCAGATAGTTAGTGATCTGTCGCTCGCCGGTGATCTGCCCGGCCAGCCGAGCGATCGTGCCTTCGTCATCGAGCAACCGCCGCCACATCACGATAAAACCGTCGCGCTGCCAGAGTGTGTGCCATTCCAGAAGTCGCTCGACGAAGTGCGACAGTCGATCGCTGTCGTCGCGCAGCGAATCAAGCAGTTGAGCGTTCAGCCCGAAGATTGGAGTCTGCAGCGCGTTGAACAGTCGAGTCAGACTGGTGGTGTTCTGGACGGCTCGCAGAACGTGCAGCATGGCTTCCGCTTCGGTCGACTCGAAAACTGACTCGTCGGTCTGCAGAACCGAAGCGACGCCACGGTCGGCCAGTGCCTGCTGTATGGTTCGCAACTCGCGACCGGTTTTGCACAGCACGGCGATGTCTGACGGTTCCAGTCGTCGCCACTCACCATCGCCCGAGCGGATTTCGTCGTCTGATTGAAGTTGCGAAACGATGTCTTCCACAAGCCGTTCGACGATAAGGTCCAACGCTGCCTGGCGAGACATCGCTTGATCGGGTTCCTGATATTCCGGTCGAGGGATCAGCGAAACGGACATCGCTGGTCCCGGTCGAAACCGGTCGTCGTAGTGCGCGTCGACTTCTGGCAAGGGAATCTGATCGTTGAGAAACGGGTTCGACACGCTGTCAAAAACGGCCTGCACGGAATTCACCAGCGACCGGTCCGACCGCCAGTTCATCCCCATGTTGTGCCGATGCTCGGCGGGAGTCTGCCGTTCCGCTTCCAGGTAAGCGGCGAGATCGGCCCCTCGAAAGCGATAGATCGACTGCTTCGGGTCGCCGATCATGATGAAGGCTCGATCCGCTTCCGGGTCGGGAGTCTCCGCCGCTTCGCGGAACACTCGACTGAAGATGCGATACTGCACCGGGTCGGTGTCCTGAAACTCGTCGACCAGCGCGACTCGATATTTCTCTCGCAGACTTTCGAGCAGCAAATCCTTCTGCCGCCCGTCGAGCGCCTCGTCAACTTTATGCAGCAGATCTCCGAAGCTCATGATGCCGCGTTCGCTGCGGCGCTTCGCCACGTGATCGCGAACAAACTGCCCGGCTCGAGCCAGCAGCCGCGACTCGATTTCCTGCTGCCGCTTTGAAAACTCCTGCGACAGGTCGGCAATTTCCTGCAACAAAGTAAAAGCCTGATGCTGAGGCGTGCTGTCTCGAAAGTCTTTTTTTGTACCAGCTTCAAGCCCGTCCTGCGTCAGCCGTTTCTGGTCCCCGTCGAGCTTGTCGTTCTTCCACTTGAATTCGGCGAGCGATCGGGAATCGACCAGCGAATCGATAAACGCCATCGACTTATCAATCTGGTCCGCGGTCTTATAGCTTGTTTTGTTAAGGACACCGTTCTGCATGGCTGCGTCGATCAGTTGTCGAACTGCCGTGCGTTCTTCCGCCCAGACTTTCGCCAGTTGATCGAGCAATCGCTCGGCCGATTTCAGGAAGTCGGAATGCAGCAGCTCATCGAGTTCACCGCTGTCCGGGACAATTTCCAGCGACGGGTTCTCCATCACGGCAGCGGCGACTTTCTGGATCGTGCCGTACAGCGAATCATTGAGCGGCAGCCAGCGTTCGATCAGCGAATCTTTCACTGCCCATGACTGCGCGACAAAATCGTCGACGCCTTCCCGGATCTGCTCATTAAGCGAAGCAACCAACTCGACGTTGAAACGCGTTCCTGATTCGAAAACCAGCTCCTGCAAAACTCGGCTGCAGAATCCGTGAATCGTGAAGACGGGAGCCTGATCAAAACTCAGCAGCGCATCTTCGATTCGCTCGACGACTCGCGACGCGGAATCCTCATCCCATGCTCCGCCCTGTTCCAGTAGTTTGACGAGTTGAGGATCGGCATCCCCGGCCTTGCTGGCAGCTTCGGCGTCAGTTGGATCGGGACAGGATCTCAGCAGTTGGAGCGCGTCTTTCAAACGGCTACGCAGTCGGTCACGCAGTTCGGACGTCGCGGCCTCGGTGAACGTCGTCACGAGAATCTGATCCGCCGAGCAGCCGCCTTCCAGCAGCAGTCTCAAATAAAGCGTGGTAATGGTAAATGTCTTCCCGGTCCCGGCGCTGGCAGCAATGCTGTGCACCCCGGAAAGAGGCATCTGCAACGGATCAAACATCCCGAGTCCCTGAAAGAAGCGTAACACGACGCAAGCTACTCGACGCGGTTCGCGCGTGCATCACAGTCGGCAATACAGTCGTTCCTGCACAGTTTTCGACGCTTTTGCGCCAAACATTCTTTGAGAAATTCGGCGACAACCAACGTGGTTGGAAGTCGAATTGCTCAACGGTAGGATGCCGCTTCAGGCAACGTTATCTGGATACTCTCACACTCGCATTTTCGAAAGATGCGCACACGAATCAGTGAACTTTTCTGGCGATCCCGGTAACCATGTTGCGGAATCATTCGGTTCAGCAGCCGCCCGAGTCTGTCAGAAAGTCACGTGACCGGAGATCAACAGCGATGGCTCGACTAAGAATTCTGACGGTGGGGATCGCGTATTTCACAATCGGTGCAGTCGCCTGTGCTGCGGACTCAGCAGTTGAATTGTCTCGCCTGCTGCCCAGTGAAGCCAATATGGTCAGTGTTGTGCGAGTCGCCAGGATTCTTGATTCACAGCGAGCTAAGGCTGAGAACTGGAAAGAAACAGCCAATGAGAAATTCCTCGCCGGTGCTTCGCGGATTCCGCCCTGGGTAAACACACTGGTCATCGGATCGCTCGTCCGACCAGGGCTTCATGAGCAGGTATGGTCAGCCGGACTGCTTGATCTGCCACCGGTTGTCACCCTGGAGAGTATCGCCCGGCAGGAAGAATCAAGAGTCGAGAAACTGTCGGGTCTGCGGTCAGTGCGAGGCCAGCGGGACTCATTGCTGATTGAGATCAAGCCTCGCACATTGGGCGTGCGAACGCCGGCCGTCCGTCAGGAAGTTGCCCGATGGGCTCGTTCTGCCGCAGCCGGAGAAACCGGGAAACTTACCGAGTATCTCCAGGCGGCAATCAACCAGCAGGCTGACATTATTCACGCTGTCGATCTGACCGACACATCCGATGTCCACGGCGTCCAGCGCTACCTCGAAGGTCACGGCCTGGTACCGGGCGACGTTGTCGCGCGAGTGAACCTTCCACAGTTGCTTAGTACGCTGCGTGGAGCATCGTTCTTTGTCACGATTGAAGAATCGACGTCAGCAAAAGTCGTTCTTCATTTCGGAGAAGATG
>JADHNX010000346.1 GCA_016779365.1 Planctomycetaceae bacterium | reverse complement strand
GCGTCTGATGCGTGCTGACAGTGGCCCCCGCGACAACGATACGCATCAAATCCACCCATTCTTCGTCGTAAGCACGTTCAGCATTTATTCTCAGTCAGTTCGCCGCAGATGGATGCAGATTCGTTCTTGAAAAATCAGCGTTTATCTGCGTCAATCGGCGACCAATTTCAGGACAGGACAATTCGAAAGCCTGAGACATTGAAGAAGCCTAACACCGAGCAGACAACACTCGGCCCGTTATCGTCAGGACACCGCCGCTTTCACTGTCGCCACAGCATCTGCACACAGCTTTGTCGCGACGTCTGATCCAGGAGCTTCGGCGATGATTCGGATAATCGGTTCGGTATTGCTGGCTCGAACCTGGACCCAGCGGTCGGACCAGTCGAGTCGCAGGCCGTCGCCGGTTGTCGCTTCCGCATCCGGGTAGGCAGCTTGAAGAGCTTCACACGCGGCTCCGACTCGATCAGCGGGGCACGTAATCTTGTCTTTGATGATCGAGTAACTCGGCAGCGAGTCAGCCCATTCGGCGAGCGTTCGGTTTCCGCCTGCCAGACCATCCAGCACGTAAGCCATCGAAACAAAACTGTCTCGGACATAGCCGACTTTCGGCTCGATCACTCCCCCGTTGCCTTCTCCGCCCAGGATCGCATTCTTCTCTCTCATCATGGCCGTGACGTTCGCCTCGCCGACCGCCGAGCGATGGAATGTTGAACTATGGTTTGACGCGATGTCAGCGTTGACCCGACTGGTCGAACCGTTGACAACGAACTCGCCTGGCGTCCGCGCCAGGACGTGGTCGGCTGCCAGAGCCAGAGTCAGCTCTTCCCCGATGTATCGACCGTTGTTATCGACAATGGCCAGGCGGTCGGCATCGGGATCCTGAGCGAAACCGGCGTCCGCGCCGGCTTCCCGAACGGCGTCGCAAAGTCCGCCGAGATTTGCTTCAGTCGGCTCGGGAATGTGTTCGAACCTTCCGTCCGGTTCGTCGCCAAGCACCACTACTTCGCAGCCGAGTTCTTCACGCAGCAACCTGGGAGTCGCCACCGCACCGGAACCGTGGTTGCAGTCCAAGACGACTTTGAATTTCCGAGCTTTGATCGCGTCGACGTTTACAAGTTTCAACACGCGTTCAATATGCGGAGCGACGGGGTCTTCGCAGACTTCGACGTCGCCAAGCCGGTCCCACGAAACGTAGTTGAACTCCTGAGACTCGATCAGCCCGATCAGTTTCTCGCCAAGTTCTCGGTTGAAAACCGAACCGTCCGGCGAAAACGGCTTGAGACCATTCCACTGAACCGGGTTATGACTGGCCGTAATCTGCAAGCCGCCAGCGGCTTTAAGATGCGTGACCAGAACTCCGCACGTCGGCGTGGTCGCAATTCCCGCATCAACGACCTTGCAGCCCGTCGCCGTTAGAGCCGCAATCACCGCATGCTTCACCATCGGCCCGGTCGAGCGTCCATCACGGCTGACAACCACCGTCCCGCCGTCAAACATCGTCCCCAAGGCCGACGCAAACCGCACCAGATACTGAGGATCAAGCCCATCCCCAATCACTCCGCGCAAGCCCGAAATACTAAGAATCCGTTCCACCATCTCCACCGCTCCTTCTAAGTTCTCAAGACAACGCGCGGAGCCTAAATGACAGGCCAATTGCTGTCCATGTGCGGTCGCAATTCCCTGCAACGCCTCGTAACAACCTGTTAAGAATCGGCGAACTCCTCAAACCAAAGTGTGCCACTGGACCTGCCAATGAGAGTTCCCCAGGCGATTTGTTGATGGGCATCACAAATCTCGAACCTCTTGCAGCGGAGCCGCACTGTTTTTCAAGCAACCAGTTCCACCCACGGGGATCGTTTGTGTCCCATAAAGTTCCTGCGGACTACTCCGAAATCTGTGTCCTGCCGTTTTCGGTTTCGAGGAAATCGAGCAACAACGGACGCCGTTTCTAACGAAATTCAGAAACCAATTGATTCCCGGTTTCGTAGCTGCTTGACGAGCCTGCAGAACTGATCGCCTCGGTCGACGAAGCTTTTGAACCAGTCGTAGCTTGCGCAACCTGGTGAGAGCAGAATGATGTCGCCGGGCGATGATTGCTCGACGGCCCAGGCGAATGCTTGTCCAAAGTCCGGGCATGATTCGATGGGCAGGTGAGCGTTTGCGGTCGCGATGCCGCTCTTCAGCGTCGGTGCTGTCTGGCCGAGTAACGACGCAGCTTTGGCTCGCGCGGCAATCTTCTTCGAAAGGTTTGTCAGGTCGATCTGCTTGTCGTAGCCGCCGGCCAGGATGACAACAGGCTCGTCGAATGAGTCCAGTGCGGCGATGGTCGACTCGGGTGTCGTCGAGATGGAGTCGTTGTAGAAACGTCGTCCTTCAAGCTCGCCGACAAGCTGCAATCGGTGAGGCAAGGCTTCGAATTTTTCAAGCCCTTGTCGAATTGCCACTTCCGTTGAACCAGCAAGCTGAGCCGCAGCGATACTGAACAGGGCATTCGACAGATTGTGCCGCCCACGCAACGTGCACCAATCGTTGATGGGAAATTCAAGGATGTTCGGCTGCTGGTTGCGTCGCAGAATGTGGGCTGTGCCGAATTCGTCGAGCCACGCCTGCATGGCATCGTGCATTGACAACAGCTCGCCAGGTGGACCGGAATAGACGAACGTTGTGTTTGCAGAATGCGGCCACGCAGCAACGTCTGTGTCGTCGCCGTTGAGAATGCAGAAGTCGTCGCTCATCTGCCAGCGAAGAATCGTTTGCTTGGCGTGTCGATATTCGTCGAGCGTTCCGTGCCAGTCGAGGTGGTTTGGTGCGAAGTTAGTGACGACAGCAATGTCCGGCCTCGCCTTAATCCGATCCAGCAGGTGCAACTGAAAGCTGCTGGCTTCGAGGATGACCCAATCCGCAACGGCAATTTCATCGACATGCGGCAGCAGGCTGCAACCAATGTTGCCACCGAGCCAGCAGCGTTGTCCACTTGCCTGCATGATTGAATGAATCAGTGCCGTCGTGGTTGATTTTCCGTTGCTCCCCGTGACGGCGATCACTCGTCCGCGGTTGAGTTCCCAGAAGAGGTTCATCTCTGACGTCAGCGGAATTCCAACGGCTTCGAGTTGCAGAACGATCGGGTGACAAGGAGGAACAGCCGGGTTCAGCACGACAAAGTCAGCGTCTGAAAAATGCGACCAGTGATGTTCTCCGAGTTGCCAGTCGACTCCTTTCAGATCGTTAAGCTCGGCGAGTGTGTCTTTGAGGTGCTCGGTGGAACGCTGATCCGAAACTCGGACAACGGCACCTCGCTCAGCCAGAAACCTCACAGCCGCAGCGCCGCCGCCAAAGCCGCCGAGTCCCATGACCGTAACTCGTTGGCCGGCGATCGTGGTGAGGTCAGGATTTCGAGGCTGCTCTTTCATGGCTCCGGATTCTGACACCCACATCCACAGATGCAATCGCCACGTGCCCGGTTTACGACTTCGTCGAGTTGGCTACCATTCCACTTTGCACGAGTCGATGAACCTGCACATTCACCCAGGCGAAACATAGAGAGCAGAGACGATGTCGTATTTTCAGCGAGCGGTTGCGATGGTTCTGGGATTTGCAGCTTTTCTGTTGAGTCACGCGGATTTGCCAGCGATCGCCGCTGACTACGGCAAGCCAAATATCGTCATGATCCTGGTCGACGACCTCGGATACGGCGACCTGAGTTACATGGGTGCTCCCGATCTAAGGTCTCCGCATCTTGATGGACTCGCCGCACGCGGTATGAAGTTTTCGCACTTTTACGCGAACTGCCCGGTGTGCTCTCCTTCGCGAGCAGCGTTGCTGACCGGTCGTTATCAGGCTCTGGTGGGAGTGCCAGGCGTGATCAGAACTCACGCCGAGAACAACTGGGGTTATCTTAGCGAGTCGGCGACGCTGATTCCGCAAGTGCTCAAACCCGCTGGGTATCACACAGCGATTGTCGGAAAGTGGCACCTTGGGCTGGAGGCTCCGAACACGCCGTTGGATCGAGGCTTCGATCATCTGCACGGATTCCTCGGCGACATGATGGACGATTATTACAACCATCGTCGGCACGGCATCAACTACATGTTTCACGATCAGACGGAGATCGATCCGAAGGGCCACGCGACCGACCTGTTTACGAAATGGGCAATCGACTACGTCACGAGTCGCCAGGCAGAGCAGCCGTACTTTCTTTATCTCGCCTATAACGCTCCTCACACGCCCATTCAGCCGCCGCCGGAGTGGATCGACAAAGTCAAAGCCCGCGAGCCGGGCATCACCGATCAGCGAGCAAAACTCGTCGCCCTGATCGAACACATGGACGATGGCATCGGACAGGTGCTGTCGACGATCGAGCAGCAAACAAAGACTGGTGGTCGACCGACGATCGTTCTGTTTTCGTCAGACAACGGCGGGCAGATCGAAGTTGGAGCGAACAACGGACCACTTCGAGACGGCAAACAAAGCGTTTACGAAGGGGGCCTCAAAGTTCCAGCGTGCGTCGCGGCGTACGGTTCCGATTTGATCAAGCCAGGATCGTCGACCGATTTCCAGGCGATGACGATGGACCTCTTTCCGACCATCTGCGAACTCGCCGGAGCAACGATCGACCACGACATCGAAGGCCGCAGCATCGTGCCAACACTGCTCGGCCAAAAGCAGGAGCAACTGCGAGACCAGTGGTTCTTCACTCGTCGAGAAGGCGGAACGCGGTACCAGGGCAAAACAATCGACGCCGTCATCAAGGGACCGTGGAAGCTCCTGCAGAATAGCCCGTACGGACCGTTCGAATTGTTCAACCTGGCCGACGATCCGAAAGAGACGACCGATCTGTCGCAGAAAAATCGAGCCAAATACAACGAGCTGTCCGCAGCGTTGCGAAAGCAGATTCAGCGGGAAGGGGCTGTTCCCTGGCAGAAACCGGAGTGAATTGAATTATCGTAGATTCACAGGCTGAGACGCATCCCAGCCTACATCAAGATCGAAGGCCCCATGAAATCGCTTATCGTCTTACGACACGGAAAAGCGGAAAGCCCCGGCGGTGTACCTGACTTCGATCGTTCGCTGGCCGGGCGAGGAACTCGCGACGCGGTTCGTGTCGGTGAGGTGCTGGTTGAGAAGAACCTCGCGCCGGACCTGATCGTCACTTCAACCGCAAATCGCGCACGCTCGACAGCCGGACTGGTCGCCGAAGGCTGCCACTACTCCGGAGAGATAGTCCCGGTCGACGCTCTTTATCTGCCGACTCAGTCCGCGATCCTGGCAACTGTCCGAGACATCCCGGAAGCGTACTCGCGAGTCGTCATCGTCGGTCACAATCCGGGTTTCGGCATGTTCGCCATGAAGTTCGGAAACGGCGTCGACCACTTTCCAACCTGCGCCTGGACACACATCGGATTCGACGTTGAATTCTGGGGCGAGGTCACGCAGACAACAAAATCCGAAGGTCTCGACTTCTGGTATCCGAAGATCGAAGAATAAAAGACAAGCACCTGGAAATGCTGAAAACGAACCACGGAATACCGCAGCTGCTCCTACAGTATCGCCATCGGGTCGCGGCGTTCTTCGAGTGTGCCTCTTGTGACGCCGACTCGGTTGGAGGCTTTGAGTTGGCTCCAGACTTTTTGAGGCGATATCTCGCCGGCAAGAAGCGACCGGTAAAGGTTGATGATCGAGTTGACTTCGCTCGGTGATGATTCCAGCAACTCGATGCGGAAGTTGCGGACACCAGCTTTCCGCAACTGCGGAATGGCTTCGGCGGCACTTTGCGGGACGGCATTGAAGAGTGTGTTGCGACAGCCGACGTCGGCAGTCAGCGGGTGCTCCATGCCGACTCGGTCGCGGAGCTGAACAACGTGATCATCGCACGGTCGACCACAGTTGTGTTTGTTCGTGCCCGGTGAGAGAACCGCGCAGAAAACACAGTGCTCCATATGAAACATCGGCATGTGCTGGTGCACGACGACTTCCAGCCACTCGGGCGGCGTTGCTTCAACAAGATCCAGCAACTGCTCGCGGTTCAGGTCGTACGACGCAGTGACTCGTTCGGCTCCCTGATCGATCAGAAACTGAGCGGTGAGGTCGTTCGCGATGTTCAGCGAGAAGTCAGAGACAACTCGGATACCGGCACTGATGAAGTAACGCAGTCCCGCAAAGTTTCGAACGAGAATTCCGTCGGCACCGTGTTTCAGGAGAGCTTTGAAAATGCCCATCTCACCGGGCTTCTGAATGCGCGGCGTCGCGATAAAAATTTCCGCC
>JADHNX010000345.1 GCA_016779365.1 Planctomycetaceae bacterium | reverse complement strand
CTGTCTTCGCTGACAACCAGTCCGCAGCCCTGACATTTCCGACCGACGATTTCCAGCTCAATGCCTGGATCGGCTGTGTGGAATTCGGTTGTTTCGATCGACTCGATCTTCCTGTCACTGTAGTGGCATTTGTAAGTCGACCTGCTGTCTTCAAGCGGGACGCCTTCGAGCTGCCCCAGATCCTTGACCTCAAACATCTCGGCAAGATGTTTTGCGAAGCTGCGGAAGTCGGACAGGTTGAACGAGACGAACAGGATATCTTTGACGTCTTTGTCCTGGCTTGTGACAGGCAATCGAACGGCGATTCGTCCGGCTCCGAACACGGGAATGCCGGCAAACATGGACTCGTGAGCGTAGGCTGCCGGCTGGACGACGGTGACCTTCTCCATGTCTTCCTTGCCGAAAAGTCGATACCCGGCCGCCGGTAGATCAAGGATTTCTTTTTCGAGCCGGAGGTGGTCCTGCATCTCTGCTCGAAGTTCGTCAACCTTCTTTTTGTTCTTCTCGCCCGAGAACAGACCGGCGCCCTGCTTGCCATTGGCCACAACGATGATCTTGTCTGTCGTGTAACCAAGGTCGACTTCCTGAAACTCTTTTTCGAGGCTGCCAGGCTTGAGCTTCAGCTTGGTCGGGTCGACCTGGTGCAGCCGCATGTCGAGCATCCAGCCTTTGTACGGGCTTTCTTTTTTCTTCTCGACTTCGGCCTGTTCCTTCTTTCGTTTCTCAGCATCCCAGTCGATGCCAGGCACGTGGAAGAACGACTTGCAACGGGGGCATCTTCCGGTCTGTCCTCGATGCCGATCTTCGACCTGGATTCGGTGGCCGTTTGGACAATAGACAAAGACGAAACCCGGCATCGCCTGTCGTTCACCCGACGCTCGTTTCTTTCGTCGGCCTTTCTGACGCTCTTTTGCTTCGTTTTCTTCCTGGAGAGCGATGTCCAGAAGCGGATCACCTGTTGATTGAACCGGGGCCGGCATCTTGTTCGGTGGAGTCTCCGAGCTGCCAGCTTCAGCCCTGGCCTCTGGCTCTTTGTCGATTCCGGAATCGGCGGGTGTCGGAGTTTCTGATTCTGACGCTGGCTCCGGCTCAGCTTCCTGCGATCGGCCTTTGATCGAGTAAATTTCGCTCGGAGTCCGTGCTGCCTCGGCTGCTGACGCCTGAGCTGCCTGAGCCTGTGCATGCTCTTCCTGAGTCATCATGTTCAGGCCGTCAGCCAGTTCGAAGTCGTCGTCCGTTGTGTCGAACGAGCCATCGGTCATTTCAGGCAACGGGGGTTCGTCGGGTGTCTTGCTTAAAGTCACCTGTTGCGGAGCGTCCAGCATTTTCTGGTACGACTCGGCAATGTCTTCACGCAGAAAACCGCCACAACGCCAGCATCGCACGAGTCCACGGCGAACATTTTCTCCGCAATCCGGGCAAGCGACTTCGTCAGCGGCCCGTTCGACGGCAGGAAGGTCAGCAGCAATACCGTTGGCAAGTTCTTCTTTCAGAACATGTTTGCAGGTTGGGCACTGAATCGTGTCGCTAAGAATGAGCGATTTGCAGGACGGGCAGGAAATAATCGAGACGCTCATCGGAAGAGCTTCCTGAAGCAAGGATGGGCTTGTGAAACTGGCAGCGTTTCGGGTCGAATCCGTTTGTCGAGGGTTAGAACCGGGAATCGTTGACAAAAGATAGAACCGCTGACAGCGTAAATCCTGGTGACAAGATGAAAAAGGCTCGGCCACTCTACCAGAGGAATTCTCTGATTTCAGCCCGGAACTGCGTTCGCAGGCCGGCAACAGCAATGCCGCAGCAGACATTTCCAGCCAAGCTGTCAGAATACCCACGTCGACGCACGCACGAACGACACGCCAAATTGCTCTGACTGTTGTCACAGGCAGTCACAGCCTGTCGATTTCCTGGTCGGCGTTTCTGACGCGATTCGTGCATGAAATTTCAAACCGATTTCCAATTACGCAGTTCAACTTGAGGATTCCCGCTCGATGCCTGCTGCGATCGCTTTCAATTTTGAGAAACGAATCGACCGGGAGATCGGTCTGGATGACGTGCCAGCCGCTTTGGAAGACGGCGATTTCTGCTGGGTTAATCTGACCGGCAACGACGCGACGAGGACGGCTGAGTTTCTCAAGCTTTTCGGCGTTCCCGACGAAGCATCCGGGACGCCAGAAGCGATCCGGTTTCACGCGCAGAAGGACTGCATTCAGTTCAGGCTGGCCGACGTGGAGCTGGTCGATGGCCGATTTTTCGGGTCTCCCGTCACCATCTACTTCGGGCAGAACTTCATGCTTTCGGTGCATGAGATGCCTTCTGCTTTTGTGGCTGGCGCTCTGACTTCATGTCGCGAAAACTTTCGAAACATCGCTCTGTCACCCGGTTTTCTGCTCTTCGAGCTGGCCGACCATCTGACGCAAAGCTACACCATTCTGGTCCAAACGCTGGCTACAAGGACTCAGGAAATCGAGTCGCAACTTTTCCATGAAGACAATGACGATCGCATTTTCACGGTCGTTGCCGGGCTGATTCGGTCGATTCTTGAGTTTTACAAAGTGATTGTGTCGTCGCGCGAGGTGCTTCACGATCTGGCGACGCGACTTTCTCCATTCATCCCGGAAACGACACAGCCGTACCTTGAAAAAAAGGCCGCGCTGCTGGACCGTCTCAGCGTGGACGTGACGACCGAGCGTGAAATTCTGTCCGAATCGCTTCATCTTTATATGGGAATCGTGACGCACCGAACGAACGCTCTGCTGACCCGGCTAACCGTTGTGGGGACACTGTTTCTGCCGCTGACATTTATCGCAGGGGTTTATGGGATGAATTTTCGCGTGATGCCGGAACTCGAGTGGAAGTACGGTTACCTCACGTTCTGGCTCGTGGCCGGCTCGACGGCGATCGGTCTGACGGCCTATATGCAGCGGAAAAAGTGGTTGTAATGAACGAACCTTGCCGATTATTCAGACGAAGCGGCACCACTTCGAGAATCGCTTTCGGTTGACCAGCCTTCACAGACAGCGGCGACCGGAGTTCTATTTTCGACGTAAGTTACTTGCGGAACATATTTTGCAAGCGTAAAAAGTGCAGCTCGTAAGTCGACCTCTGGCCTTTGCCAGAAGACTGAGTTTCAACATCTGACGCTTCCGGCATCGTGAATATCACGACAGAATTCAGGCAAGAGTTGTCGCCCGAAATTCGTTCCCGCGAAATGCGTCCAACTTTTTTCTGGAGGAGACCACAATCAGACGACCTCAGTTTGCTCAGCCCGTGCAGACCAATCTGCCACGGATGAATGATGGAATTCGGATTACGCCTATCCGCGTCGTCGATCAGGACGGCGAAATGCTCGGCGAAATGGAGACTCACAAAGCCAAGGAACTCGCGCTCGAAGCCGGGTTGGACCTGGTTGAAGTGAGCCCCGGAGTTCGTCCGCCAGTTTGCCGGATCATGGACTTTGGAAAGTCTCAGTACGAGAAGCAGAAGAAACTGAAGAGTGGTGCCAAGCAGCACTCCGTTCAGGTCAAGCAGATTCGTATGCGAGCAAAAACCGGCCAGCACGACGTCGAAGTGAAAGTCCGAAAGGCTCGTGAGTTTCTCGCCAAGCACGACAAGGTAAAAGTCAACGTTCTGTTTCGTGGACGCGAGAACGCTCACCACGATCGAGGTCGTGAACTGCTGCAACAGTTCATCGACATGCTGGAAGGTGAAGTCGTCATCGAGCAGCCGCCACGAATGGAAAGCGGTAAAGCCATGTCGACCATCCTGGCTCCTGCTTCATAACAGCCGGCATTAGTTTTCTGAATCGATCCGTTGAATTGTGCTCTCGGTGCGCGCAGGCAGAATCTGCAATGACTGAACAGGTCAGGAACGCACGGTGAGTCAAGTTGGCTGTGAATTCTTCGCGCGAAGACTTACGCCCCGGTTTCTTCCCACACGGTGTGGTAAGCGCCGATCGACTCGAAGTATTCGAGCATTGTCGCGAAGAATTCATTGCCGCCGACCGTCGCGCTGTCGCCGATGACGATCAGTTTTCGGCGAGCGCGTGTCAGAGCAACGTTCATCCGACGAGCGTCTGACAGGAAGCCGATTTCTCCTTCGGCGTTCGAACGGACCATCGAGATGATCACCGCCTCTTTCTCGCGGCCCTGAAACCCGTCGACGGTGTCGATCTCAACTTGTTCGTCCGGCGAGTTCTGCCGCAGCCACCGAACCTGCGCGGCGTAAGGCGCGATGACGGCGATGTCTCGACCTCGCACGCCCGCATCCTGCAACTCGGCGATCTTGCGGAGAACGAGTTCAGCCTCCTGTAGATTTCTTTTGCTGAGCCCGTCTGGTTCAAGTTCCTCGTCCCAGCCAGCCCCCGCTGAATCGATAAACGTCACTGGTTCGATCGTTACGAAACTTTCATCGACATAGTCGAGGTCGCTCAGAAGGTGACCACTGACGGACTCGTGCGATTGCAGAGTGCCCTCGTAAAACTGCTCGGATGAAAAGTTCATAATCTGATCGTGCATTCGATACTGCACGTTCAGCCGTCGAGTGATGCGGTCTCCGTAAAGCCCGACCAGCCGCTCAAGCAGACTGACTTCCAATCCTTCCTTCGCTGCCTGTTTCGAGAGAACGGTCGGTGGAAGCTGGCAATGATCGCCGGCCAGCACGAGTCGATCAGCTCTCAGAACCGGCATCCAGCAACCGGGCTCGGTGCTCTGGCACGCTTCGTCAATGACAACAAGATCAAAGCGGCGATCACCCAGCAATGATTCGTCGAGCGTTGTCGTTGCGCAAACGACATCGGCTTTGTCGACGATTGAATCGATCGCCTGCTGCTCCAGCATTCGAATGTCTGCTTTCAGCCGTTTTGCTTCCTGCCGCATTTCGCGTTTGGCGCCGTGTGCGGGCTTTGCGCGAGTGAACTTGCCCGCCTGTCGAAACAGACCTTCGGCTTCTCGCTGCATTTCGCGGATCAGTCCGGTCAGTTCGTGACGAGCCACCTGGGCATCCAGTGTAAAATCCTGCAGCCGCGTACTGACTCGCGCCGGATGTCCCAGCCGAACGGTCTTCTGCCGAGCGTCGACCAGTTTCTCCAGCAGATTGTCGACTGCGGTGTTGCTCGGTGCGCAGGCCAGAACTTTCTGTCCCTGCGCGACTGCCTGGCAGATCAGCTCGACAATCGTCGTTGTTTTGCCGGTTCCCGGCGGCCCGTGAATGATGGCGACGTCTGACGCTGACAACGCAAATCTGATTGCCGCCTGTTGCGACTCGTTCAGTTCCGCTGTGAAATTGCAGTCTTCTTCGTCCTTGAACGAAAGGTCGCGTTGCCCCAGTAGAATGTCGCGGAGTTCTTTCGTTCGACCGCGAGCGTCCTTCGCTCGCTTCAGCGCGTTCAGCATTCTTTTTCGAGTGATCTCATCCGGCGAAAGATCAATTCGCAACCGCTCGGCTTCCGGCCAGTCGTTCACCGCGACCTGAATCGATTTTCGGCTGATCGCCGTTACGACTCCCTGGCAGGCGTCCCCCGATGAGTCGTCGTTCGGTGTTAGAACAACCGGCGATCCGACTCGAAGCCGATTCCACGGTAACTGCAACGTCCGGTTTCGTTTGACGAGTGTGAGCAGGTATCGCCCGCCGAGGCCGGCGTCTTCATCGGTCACGACGAGATCGAGCAGCGTTTCTCCCGACTTTTCCGCATCGGGTCCGTTCTGCCGTTTTCGTCGCTCGTTGAGACGTTCTGTTTCGGCTACCGATTCCAGATCAATCCAGTCTGCAAGCCGTTGAAAATGTTCGTCCATGAAATGTGCAATCTTCTCGTCAGGGCCTCAGTGTGCAGCGTCGATTCCTGGATCAACTCCAGGCAGAGTGAGGAACACTAATTGACCTTCCCCTTTGCTGGTATGCGAACGCAAGGACGATCAAACGCGTTGAGCAGGCCAGAGCCGGCGTCCCTCAAACGCTGCGAGTCCAGCCGTTGCTCACCCGGCGACGTCAGAAAGCGATTCAGGCGGGGCAAATTTCATGAGTTCGTCAGTAACGATCATCGACGGACTTACGCCGTCCATTGCCGTATTTGTCGAGCGTAGCGCCGGCAGCTTTTCCAGAAAATTTTTGACGTTCTCAAGCCTGAACTCAGCGAACATTGCGGATGTGCCAATTCCGTCCAGTCTTTCGCTGCGTGATCTTAGAATCAGCAGAGGAGTTCCCAGGGCCGCACACTCTTCCTGAATTGTTCCGCCGTCGGCCATAAGAAACTCGGCATTTCGAATCAAGTCGATGAATCC
>JADHNX010000344.1 GCA_016779365.1 Planctomycetaceae bacterium | reverse complement strand
ACGGCAGCGACATTCTTAAAGCACCACATTTGAATGCCAAAGTCGGTCAGCCTGTCGCGCTGGCAAGTTTGAATTCAGCCAGCCCGGAACTCGACCCGTACTTAACGCCGGACCGCCTGTCGATCTGGTTTGTGGGAGACCGTGAGGACGGTCGAGGACTTTTTATGGCTTCAAGACGGACGCCGTTTCACGATTTTGAAGAACCTCGCATTGTCAGCCGCAGTGCCGATTTGCCAGCCACGCCGAGCATCACCGACGACTCACTCTACATCGTTTATGCGGTACCGGAGAAAGCTCGGCTGATGGCTCTGGCACGGGCCAACCCGCTGGCCGGATTCGACGGAAAAGACCCGCTGCGACACAGCAGCAGCCTCGCTCCCACCTGGACGTCGTCACAGATTCTGGGCGACGGACTGCGGCTTTACTGGGTCGAAGAAACCGGGGACGGAGAAATTCGCACGCTCACTTCCAGTCGTGAAAGAAGGACGGACATCTTTGGGAAGACTCTGAAAGTCCAACTGGCAGGAACTCATCCGTGCATGTCACGCGACGGGCTGCGGCAGTACACCTTTGATGGCAAGACGCTGACTCGCTACCGAAGGGCAGCCACCAGCAAAGCGTTTATTGACGATGGCGTCATCGCGGAACTGGACCTGCCCGGCTACCAGCACAGCAAAAAGCATCGCCAGTTTTTTGTCAGCAGCGACGAGCAATGGCTGTTCTACTCGGACGATCCCGTGAGCAGCGGTGACCTCTTTATGGTTCGCCTTTCGAACGGTCCGCAATGGGGTGTTCTGCCGCGAGGAAAATCTATTCCGCCGAAGCGAGTGGTGGCCGTCGCAACGACCGAGCCGGATCCAACGGAGATGATTGTTCCGGAAAAGCCGAAACCAAAACCCGTCGATCCGCGAACTCTTCCACTGCCTTACACGTCGCACCGAAATGTTTTCCTGACGCTGATAGACGGTCGCCAGTACGACGAAGCGGAAGGGTTACTTCGAAATGCGAAGGCGAATCCGCAGTTGCAGTCTTTTTCTGAACAGCTCGCCTGGGACGAAGAAGACCTTCAGGCAATTAAGGATTTCTGGAGTCACCTTGAGAAAACCGCGTCGGAGATCAAACCTGGCGAAGCCGTTCGAATCGGGACTCTTCGGCTCGAAGTTGCCGGCTTCGAAAACGGCGAACTGATTGGCAAACGCGGCGACACTGAACTTCGCAAGAAGCTGAAAGAGTTGCCCTCGACCGAGTTGTCTGGAATCGTTGATGCCGGCATTGATAAGGCAGACGAGAAGGCTCACTACCAGTACGGAGTTCTGCTGGCTTACGACTCCAAAGCGCTCGATCGAGCCAGCGACCAGCGCTTCGAACGTTGCCCTGATCTGGCAGCAGCATTTCGTGAACGGCTTGCCAGACGAAAACTCGCTCAGGCACTGGCCGAGCTGGAGCGGACGAATTTCGGCAAAGGTGTCGGCTTTCTGAAAGAAACAAAGGCGCTGGCCGCTGGAACGCCGGTCGCGGAAGAAGCACAGAAGCTCGAAGAAGAGTTGTACGAGTACGTGAAGTGGCGACCTGTCGGACCGCGAAAGTGGAAGATCGAAGGCAACTCGTTCGAAGCGGACACCGAACGCGCCAACGGATCGTTGCTGACTTCGCCGAAGGAGTACCGCAACTTTGAGCTAAGTCTCGAATGGAAAACGCTCAACACTCTGACAGCTCAAGGTGGAGTTTTCTTCCACTATCCTGGTCGAGGCGAACTGGTCGATCTGGCCCACAAGATTCATCTCTCCAACGATGCCGGCAAAGGCGCTGACCAGTATTCATCCGGTTCGCTGTTCGGCGAAGACGGCCCTCGCGAGAACGCCGTCAATCCATCTGGAGAATGGAACACGCTCGAAATCAAGGTCATCGATAAGAAAGTCACGGTGACCATCAACGGCAAAAAAGTGCTCGAGACCCAGGCCACTAAAGAAACCGTTCCCGAAAGTGGTCTCGTCTGCCTTGATGGCTTCGCCGGCGGCATCACCTACCGCAAAATCCTGCTCAGCGAACTTCCGGATTAGCGACCACCACGTGTCGCCAGGAAACGCACGCGGCCTGTCCCTGTAAGGCTTCAACCCCCCACGCGGCTTGTCCGCGCTGCTGAATTCAACATTAACCTTTCCCTGAAAGAGCACAGCTACAGAACGCAGTTCAGACACTGTCGCTTGAATATCCGCCAGATTGAACCCTTCGCGCCAATGAGGCATCAAACGAAGTTCGCCCGGTAAATCGTTACTGCGATGGCCGGTCTCCTGGGCCGTTTATTTTTGACCGCTCCGTCAGGGATGAAATTGACGACGGCAGAGCCTACAAATCGCGACTCAGGCAAGTCGCCAGACGGGCTTCGACGGTTGAACCTGTCGAACTCTTGAGCCCCTCAAGGTGTCATCGCAGCTCAAACGCCACCAGGAAACACCGCACCCGTCACCACAGAACAGAATACTTTGGGGCCATAGCTCAATCGGTTAGAGCAGCGAACTCATAATTCGTTGGTTGCAGGTTCGAGTCCTGCTGGCCCTACTGGACTGGCTATCACCAGTTCTCCTGAACCCTCGAAACCAATGGTTTTCGTGGGTTTTTCATTTGGCATAGTTGCTTCTGATGGCTTCTGACTTGCAGAGATAGAACCACAGGTAGAACCACAAATCGCCCGCTGGAAAGAATCGTCTGTCGGCATCGCGTAATGCTTCATCGCGACTGCTTGAGAATTGCCAAGCCAGTCGCAGACATCCTTTGCCGGGAACTGAGCGAGCAGTTCGGTTTGTCGCGTTGCTCGCATGTTGTGGTACAGCTTCGGCCAGGCTTTGATTCCGGCACGTCGTAGGGCTTTGAGAAACGGTGTCCTGAGATTCTGGTCAGCCGAGCTCCAGCGTGTGATGACCGGTGAACTCATCGGGCAATCAATTCCGGGATTCGCGATGTCCTGCAATTCGAGCAGGTACGGAAGTAACTCATCGAAGATCGGGCAGAATCGAATCCCACCATCCTCAAAGTGTTCAGTCTTTGGCGCATGGATTGTCAAACGTCGGGCCGTCAGGTCGACGTCCTGCCAGGTGAGAGCCAGTGTCTCGGAAGGTGTCCGCAGTCCGCCGAATCGACCCAGAGCGATTACGGCCCGTAGCTGGGGACAAGTCGTGTGTGCGAGAACCGAATAGACGGTCTCGACCGGGACGAAATGTTGTCGTTTGACGTTTCCTCGGACTGCTGCTGCCAGTCCGGCGAACGGGTTCTCTGCGATCAGCTTGCGTTTGACCGCGTGGCGGAAGAATTGCCGGGCGAGTCCAGTTCGTCGTCGGACAGAATTATCTGCCATATCCTTTCGCTTTCGATCTCGCTGGTTCCCGTTCGCAGCCTGTTCGATTCGCCAGAGTTCTGCATCGCCCGCCGTAATGGAATCCAGCCGACGGTCAGCACCAAAGTAATCGACCAAAGCCGTAATCGTTTTGCGGTAAGTCGCGAGAGTCGAGTCTTTCACGTCCTTCCGGTCAACGACATAGTTTTCAAGGAAAGGGCCAAGCGTAACTGGTCCGCAATCGTCTGCCGTTGGCTCGATCAACTCTGCTTTGAGCAGTTTGTCACGCAGTTCACGTCCGATGGAACCGAGCCACTTTGCGGTATGAACATCCACAGCGACTCCTGCACCCTTCGCCGTCAGCAGATGCTCAATGTGACTTTTGACCGTTTCGGCTTGGCGCTTCGAGTATCCACCCAGCCAGATGGATCGTTTCCGCTTGTCGAGACCGTAGAACGAGATTCTGAAACCGTTCCGCCCGGACTCTTTCCTCAGACTTGCCATTGTGAGTTACCTTTCACAAATCGTTACCAGAGAAAACACCGCAGCAGGCTGAGGTTCGGCGGCTACCCTAGCTGCGACACCATCAGTCTAAACACAGAAGATCTTTCGACGCGAGAGATACTGATCTTCCCGGTGAGAGAATGAATCAGCTTCCACGGAACCGGCGTAGTAGTAGTGGCGATGATTCCCGAGACGGGTTGAACCCGATGAATCGTCCACATCGACGACAACTCGCCTGCTCCCAGCCCGGTCGATCGTCCACTGGCTTTCGTTCCCAGTACCTGGGATCCATGTGCGAGGAACAATCCGGATTCACAGACCGTGTATCCTCTCTCAGTCCGGAGTTGCCAACGTCCTCCCGATCCATTTCGGCCACCGTCGACGGTTCACCGCTCTGAAAAGGCCGCGGGTCCGGTGGAATTGCGTGCTGAATATACCTCGGTTTCCAGATGATAGGATTAGCCCGAACAGCTTCTGGTCCGCGTGGTCCGCGGACCGTTCTTAATCTTCTCCCACTCATGCCATTACCTGCCATTTCAACTTGCAGCGTGTGAAATAGGTTGGTCCGCGGACCACCTTGACCACCTGGATTCAGAATGCCGACGATTCCGGGATTCGGCTTTCTTCCTTGAGCCCGACGCCCATGTAAACGCGCAACCGTATTCCGTCTCGACGCGGTCGAGAGTCACTGAGTTCCGGGACGGCTGCCCGCAGATGCTTCCCGAAGGTGGCTTCGGTCGAAGATCGACTGAAGCCGTGCTGTTCGCACCACTGCTTCCAGGCTTCGAAGAGCACCTGCACCGGCACGCTGCATTCCGGACCGACTTCGCAGCAGTCATCAAGGAACTCGCTGACCGGACTGGCTTGGCGTCTCATATCGTCCAGCAGCTCCTGACCGGATTCCGGTTGCAGGAATCGCCCTCGCTTCCGAAGGCGTTGCCATCCCGCGATTGCCCAGTTCAGAATCCCCGGAAGCTCCTTCAGCAGCCGAGCCTGCAATCCGCGGTCTTCGCAGCCTACGAAACTCCGGGGCATCCTCAGAATCATGGCTCGCGTGACGATCGCTCCCGAGGCATCTGACAGCGTTGGAATTTCGTTCGTCATGAGCAGGAAACGTAGCGGCATGTGAACCGCCGTTAGAGGTGGCAGGAACTTCCGATCGATGTCCTGCGGATCTTCACCGACGATCGACAGCAGCCGCTCCACGACGGACACAGCATCAGAACGGCCGCTCAGCCTTGCATCACCCACGATGGCAAGTGACTTCCCGAGCAGCGGCCAGAGCGCGAACGGACCGGCCAGCCCGCTGAGAGTCGGTGATGCGACCGCTTCCGGCCCGATCAGTTCTTTGAGAATCCGTCCGATGGTTCCCTTTCCAGACCTCGGAGGCCCGACCAGCATCAGGAACTTGTGCTGCGATGTGTCATGCAACAACGTGTACCCGAAGAACTCCTGAAGCAGGTCCGCGCTTGCCGAGTCTGTCGGCCAGATCGACTTCAGGAACCGGATCCATTCCGGACAGTCTGCATTAGGGTCAAACTCGTATCCGACCGCCCGAAGCGAAAAGAACTCGGGAGTCGGCTCGACAAACTGAGCCTCGCCACGTTCGAGCGCCGCCAGATCCAGAAGGCAGTTCTCTGTAGGCAGCGTTGATTCGGGATTGATCGGTGATGGCCGTCTTCCGAGCCAGTGTGGTTGCTGAATCATGCCGGGCAGATGCGCGAGACTTTCGAGAGCCTGAACGACGTTTGAGACCAGCGTTCGAGTCACCTTTTCGGCGACAGGGCATTTCTTCGCCTGCCTGCCTGTTTGAGCGGCAAGCTGAGTCTGAAGCTCGCGGTCGAACTCATACTTGACGTGTCGCGTGATCTCCGCTCGCAATTCATCATCGGCAACCGGCACATATCGGCAGCCATCCCACCGATACCAGCTTCCCAACCAGCGCCGGAGAAACGGGATTCCTCTCGTCTGATATCTCCGACGTATCAGACTTCGCGCCAGTCGATGCGGATCGTCAATGTCTTCGAAGGAGCCGGTGAAAGCCGATGCGCCCTCGGGGTTCAATTCTGGGCAGGTCGACACTGAATCGGCTCGTCTGTTCGACATTTGCGAGTTAGAATCAGCGTGTGAAAGACGCTCGGGGGTGTTGGTGCTCACGCCGCGCCCCCTTCCGCTTTGCTGCCCAGAGAATCGAGCACCGCCGCCGGTCGATACAACACCCGCCGACCAACCCGGATACACGGCACCGATCCAGCCTTCCGCATTCGCTCCAGCGACTGCGGAGAGACGCCAAGATGCTCTGCCATCGAAGGTTCATCGAGCAACCCGTCAGCCCGCTCGCTCTGCTGCTTCTGCTGAGCCAGCCGCTCGACAACGCGGTCAGCAACCCGCTCAACCAGCCCGTCGACAATCCGATCAAAATCCAGTGAGGTGCTATGCATAACGCACC
>JADHNX010000343.1 GCA_016779365.1 Planctomycetaceae bacterium | reverse complement strand
GGCGGCAACAACAGCTCCCAGTGCGATTCGACGTTTCATGACTCTTCTCCTGATTCGGGGTTCCAGTCGACCATTCAACGAACTGCCGATGGCCGCTCCATCCTCGTTGTGCAAACACAAGAAAACTCTCCAACGGAATGGAAATCTCTGTTTGAATACTGGCTGGCCGCATCCATTCGTCCTCGCCAAACGCATTGGCTGTTTGACGCATTCATGATGCCAAACAGCATCACGAACTCAAGAAAAAGTCATAAGTCCTTTAAAAATAGCGAGTAACCGCTTTTGCGAGAAAATCTGACGTTCAGCAATTCCGACTCAAGCCGATCAAACCGACATCGGCGCACTCAATCTGACAACAACCAGACAGTCTTTGCACAACGAGCTTCGAGTTGCGGCAGTCGCCCCGTCTTGAACGCGTATCCGGGGCGAACAAGCATCTGAAAATGTCAGTCAACCTCACCGACTGCCGGATTAAGAAGTTCAGCGCCGGATTACGAAATACGCGGAACTCAATCTCAACGCCCGGTAGGGCTCGGATTCCTGACGACAATCACTTTGCCGCAGGCAATTCGAACCCTACTTGTGCCTGGCTCGGTAATCTCCAGCGCCACCTGCTGGCTCGACACCGGCGGGACGCGCAAAGATCATTCGCCCGGCGCTGCTCTGCAGGACGCTTGTGACCGTCGCTTCAATATCCGTCCCAATCAGCGACTGAGCCTGCTCGCAAACGACCATCGTGCCGTCATCGAGGTAGCCAACCCCCTGGCCTTGTGACTCGCCTTCACGCTGAATCTTCAGGGCAAGCGTGTCACCGGGGAGGTACCGAGGCCGGAGCGCGGATGCGACATCATTCAAGTTAATTACGTCGACACCTTGCACGCTCGCTACCTTATTCAGATTGAAGTCGTTGGTGACGATGCCCGCACCAATTTGTTTGGCGAGTGAAACAAGCTTCTGGTCAACTCCCTTGCCTTTCACAGCGTCGCGATCGTCCGCGTCGCGGACCTCGACCTCAGCATGAGGAATACTCTGTAATTTACTGAGCACATCCAGCCCTCGGCGACCGCGCGTGCGACGAGTCTTGTCGCTGCTGTCGGCAATGTCCTGAACTTCTTTCAGAACAAAACTTGGCACAACCATTTGCGTATCAATGATCCGAGTCTCGACGACATCGCAAATGCGACCGTCAATCAGCGCACTGCTGTCAAGAATCAAAGGCCGACCGCCCTTTAACTCGCGAGCAAACTCGACGTACGGAATGACAAACCGGAAGTCATCCTTTGTCTGCAACAGAAACGACGTGCTCATGTACGAAAGAACTAACGTCGACAACGCTCCGATAATCGGCTGCCATTCTTGTAACCGAAGCGAAACCACGATTGGACCAATCGCCAGCATCAGCAGAAAACTGAGCAGGACGCCGATCAAAAGCCCGAAGTAGATCGCGGAAATCAGCTCGATTCGTTTTCGTTTGATCAGAATGTCAAGAACGGTGACCGACTGACTCAATAGCAACAGGCCAACAAAAGTCGCGATCGTATTTTTCTGAACAAAAGCGGGCTGAGATGCCTGCTCGGTACTCAGGAACGCTGCGATGGCCCCAGCGCAAATAACCGCGTAGAAAATTCGAATTATCAAGAGAAGCATGGCTGAGCCTGTGTCTGGTCAGGTCGCGAGTTTGTCGCAGGCGCGACTAAGCTCGAAACAACGCTGGGATTTGGGAAGGATTTTGGGGTGGGCACAAAGCCCTTGGGCGGGGCCGCTTGTATTTTGGACTGTTTCCAACAGTTGCTAACACTCTAAAGGAGACTCATAGCGATATATTGTCCGCGTCAGTGCAGCAACCGCAACTCAGACGGCGATGCTATTGCTTGAGTTTTCGAAAATCTCCTCGACGACGATCAAGTTGGCGCCTTCGCGATAGCACTAAATCTGGACAACGCACATTCCAGATACTCAATTCAGAAAGTCAAGCCACCCTGGAGTTCACCAGTCGATGGAGTATCGTCAGGACATCAGCCGGTCTGGATTACCTGATGTCCCCATTCGGTCAGTTGACACATAAGAAAACCCTGATTCTAATTGCCGTCCCCCATTCGAAGGCAAACATCCGTGAGTACTCAAACGTACGAGTAAAGCTGTCTGACCGGGGTCTCTGAAAACAGACAGTTCACCTTCGAAAGATTTCAGGTTCGAACACTGGAGGAATTTCTCAATGCGTAAGTTGATTGCTGTAGCGGTCGCTGGTCTCATGCTGGCATCTGCTTTCACCGGTGGTGCTGACGCACGACCTGGCTACTTGAAGGAATTCAAGACCAAGTACACCAAGGTTGTCGAAAACAAAGACAACAAAGTCGACTGCGGTGTCTGCCACCCAGGCAAGAGCAAGAAGGACCGCAACGACTACGGAAAGGCTCTGGGCAAGAGCATTGCTAAGAACGAGAAAGACGCCGCTAAGATCGGCGAAGCTCTCGACAAAGCCGCCAAGGAAAAGAACGCCAAGGGCGAAACTTTCCAGTCGCTGCTCGACGCTGGCAAACTGCCAGGCACAGCAGAGTAAGTGACCGACTCAGCACAGATTGCTGAATGAAATCTGAAGGCCGTTTCCTGCAAAGGAAGCGGCCTTTTTCATTGACTCAGAAACACGCCCCAGCACTCGCGAATCTCACTGCAGACAGGCAGAACACAATGGCCGGACGATTCTCAAGACTTGTGACACTCACAATGGCCGGCGTGCTGACGTTGGTACTCGCCGCATTGCCACATGCAATCAACGCTGAGGGCATTAAGACCTGGGATGGTCGTCACGACATTTCGAATATCGAAGTCACCATCGCGTACTTTGTTCCGCGCGACCGACAACCCCTTCCCGACTGGCACGAGCGAATCAGCTATTTCGCCAAACGCATCGAGCTGTTTCACGCTCGCGAATTTGACGGGCAGTCCACACTGACAGCGAGGATTCTCGATGAACCATTCACATCCGCCCGCACGACTGAGCAGCTTCGAGCGGGCGATGCCAACTTCATCTTCTTTCAGACAATGCGAGAGGTTGATCAGGAGTTGCAGTTCGGCCAGGAGAAGAAAGATTCCTTTCCAATTCTACTTGTGCTTAGTGAAATCAACTGGCGCCCGCTCGATGATTTCTTCCGAGTCAGCCCGCAGGATGGCGAACCGAAGTTCGAAGGCCAGATCATCCAGGGGCGGCATTTTCCAGGAGCAAAGTCAGGAGGGTCACGAGCAACCTACCTGGCTGATCGCGGAGTCGGCTGGGGACTGGTCAGCGCCGACGGATGGCGAGTCCCCTACTCGGGCACGGACAGTGTCGTCTACCACGAGGGTGTCGGGCATCCAATTGGCCTGCCTCACCCGGAACCGCAAAACAGTTCTGTCATGAGTCTCGCTCAGTACCGAGGGTGGCTCAACGAATCGTCGGTCGACGAGACGCAGAAAAAACGTCTCGGCTGGAACGAGCCAGAAGAAAAATTCGAGAGGTCGACAGATCTCTTCTCGACATTCACGGCCGTACCAGTTCCGCTGACTCCAAAACCTGACGAGCATGTAAGCATTCAACTCAACTGGCCACGGAACGCGCAGAAAGTTTCGTCAATCCGATGTCAGGTTCAAACGGAAATCCTTGGGCCGTGGGTCGACACATTCAGCACAACTCCGGGCGACGGTAAAACGCCGAATGAAATCCGACTGGGAACATTCGATCGACCAACTCCGGTCAGTTACCGAGTCGACGCGACGATGGCAAATGGTGAGACGATCGAACTCTGGGGATACTTTCAGGTTCGATCGTCGCCATCGGAATTCCTTCTCCCGAGAGCCGGTACGGACAATGAAGCCATCTCCAAAAAAGACGCAACGCAAGTTACCGAGTCAGTTGACATGCTTTCCATGATCGATGTTGGAAAGGATGCCGTTGCCGGTGATTGGCAAAAAAACGACGGCGTTCTTGAGGCTCCCAAACGCTTCGGAGCACGCATCGAAATTCCATTCGAGCCACCAGCCGAGTACGAACTCACGGTCATCGCAACGCCGCTCGACGAACCCAACGGTTTGATCCTCGGCCAACTGATGGATGGGCACCGTTTCCTGACACTGGTCAATTACGCGGCCTCGCAGGATAAAGCGACCAGTGCTCTGGAGAATGTCGACGGCAACAACGTCGGCAACAATCCGACCACACTGTCGGCCGACCTGCTGCGGAAGGACCGACCGTCGCAGATCATCGTGACCGTACGAAAAGAATCAGTCGTTGTCCGGTGCGACGGTCGAGTCATCATTGACTGGCAGGGAAAACCGGAACAGCTCAGCCTCGGCGACTACTGGAAAACCCCAAACCCCGGTGTGCTCTTTCTGGGCGCGTACGACTGCCGGTATCGGTTTTCGCGAGTTTCGCTCGCTGCAATTTCCGGCGAAGGAAAACCACTTCGGAACAAAGCGACAGATGACCAATAGCAACTTCTCTGTGTGCCACTGGCTTTGCCCAGTGGCTCACAGAAAATGAATCGAACTGGTCTGATTGTCTTTGCAGCGGTGGGAAGTTGGCAGTGATGTTCACGCAGCGTTTTCGGTCGACGGGCGCAGATAACGCCGGCGACGCTTCACACTGCCAAAGTCGACCCATGCCAGCAGCGAAGACAGCTCGTCCGATCTGATTTCGCAACGCGACACCACAACCCCAGACTTCGAGGCCACACTGTCTGTCGGAAACTGATCGTTTTCCACACACCAGCGGTTTGTAAAAAACGCCGAACGACTGGACGCTGCTGTCGACCGATTCAGGATGTCAGCTTGTCGATAATCATCTGCCTGACCGAGCCTGCGTCGGCGCCTTTCAGTTCCCGCATGACCTGTCCGATCAGCGGGCCGACCGCCTGCTGCTTGCCGTTGCGAACATCTTCAACAGCTTTGGCATTTCGTTCGTTGTCGATGACGGCCTGAATGGCTGCGTCAATCTTGCCGGTGTCTTTTACGACGACCAGACCTTTGTCCGCGATGATCGTCTCAACAGATCCCGCAGAGACTTCCACACCGTCATCAGTCAGGGCAAGCAACTCGGTAAACACTTCGCGGCCACTTTTAACCGTGATGTCTCCGTTCACGATCCGCTCAAGGACGTTGCCAAGCACAGCGGCCGGAATTGCAAAGTCAGTAATCTCCACCTTGCGATCGTTCAGCTCGCGCTGCACATCCTGAGTCACCCAGTTGGCGGCCTGTTTGCCATCGCCGCAGGCAGATGCGACTTCGTCGAAGTATTCGGCGAACTCGCGGCCCTGATCGACGATCACGCTGGCGTCGTAGGCGGAGAGTCCGAGATCGTTAACGTATCTCCTGCGACGATCAGCCGGAAAAACACACAGCGTCGCGCGGATGGCATCGAGTTGTTCGTCGGTTGTCGTGACGGGAACCAGGTCGGGATCGGGGAAGTAGCGATAGTCAGCGGCGTCTTCTTTACCGCGTTGCGCGAAAGTCTGTCCACGATCGGCATCCCAGCCACGAGTTTCCTTTGGCACGTCGCCGATCCGCTTTCGTTCGGTTTCCCAGGCTTTGACCTGCCGTTTTATTTCGTACTCGATTGCCGCCTCCACTCCGCGGAAGCTGTTCAGGTTTTTGATTTCGACGATCGGTGTCGGAATCTTCTCGCCGTCTTCGTGAACGTGCAGGTTAACGTTGGCGTCACATCGCATGCTGCCTTCCTGCATGTTGCAGTCCGAAACTTCGATATACCGCAGCAGAAGACGGAGTTCTTCCAGAAAGACGCGAGCCTCTTCGGCGCAGCGGATGTCCGGCTCCGAAACAATCTCCAGCAGTGGAGTCCCGGTTCGGTTAAGGTCGACTTTGCTGTCTCCACCACGACCGGATTCGTCGTGCATGTTCTTGCCGGCGTCTTCTTCCAGGTGGGCACGAATCAGCCGCACCTTTGTCGTTTCGCCGGACGATGGCAGCGTAACTTCAACCCAGCCGTCGTAGCTGAACGGCAAATCAAACTGGCTGATCTGATAAGCCTTCGGCAGATCGGGATAGTAATACTGCTTACGGTCCCACTTGGTGAATTTCGCCAGGTTCAGATTCAAAGCCATCGCCGTCTTCTGAGACAGCCGCAGCGCTTCCTGATTCATAACCGGCAGCGAACCGGGCAGACCCAGACACACCGGGCACGTCTGCACATTGGGATTGTCCGGGTTGAAAAGGTTCGCGCAACCGCAGAACAGTTTTGACTTCGTCAGAAGTTGAACGTGAACTTCGAGTCCGATAATCGGCGTAAATTCCATGTCGA
>JADHNX010000342.1 GCA_016779365.1 Planctomycetaceae bacterium | reverse complement strand
GCGTTCCTGCGTGCTCAGCGTGAGTTCGCGAGGGCTGCGAACTTCCTGCTGATCTTCTGTCTGGACAGGTTCGACCAGCGGACCCAACGCTTCGATAACGTCATCGACGTTGCGAATCAGCGTCGCACCGTCTCGGATCAGATCGTTGCAGCCATCGCTGGCGAAACTGTCGATGCGACCGGGGATCGCCATGACTTCACGGCCCTGCTCCATCGCGTGTCGCGCGGTGTGAAGTGCTCCACTTTTTCGATTGGCTTCGATAATGACGACGCCCAGAGACAATCCGCTGATGATGCGGTTTCGCTGTGGAAAAATTCCCGACGTCGGCTGTTGATCAAGTCGCGACTCGCAGACGACGGCTCCGTTCTTTGAAATCTGCTCGGCCAGTTCGACATGCTCGGGAGGATAAATGTGGTTCAGCCCGGTCGCTGAAACAGCAATCGTTCGCCCGCCCGCCGCGAGTGCTCCGCGATGAGCCGCAGCGTCGATCCCTCTTGCCAGACCGCTGACGACAGTGATGCCGGCCATGGCCAGCGCCCGTCCGAATCTCTCTGCCTGCTGAGTCCCGTACAACGTGCAGCGGCGGGAACCAACGATACCAACGGCGAGATTGTCCTGAGCTTTCAGTTCGCCTCGACAGTACAGAATGAGCGGTGCGTCGCAGACTTCCGTCAGGTTTTCGGGATATTCATCCGTGCCCATTCGCAGCAGCCGATAACCGTGTTGCTGACAGGTTCTCACTTCGGATTCAGCGTGATCTGTTGTCCTCGCCGCATGAATCAGTCGGGCGAGTTTCGGACCGACTCCGGAAACCCGCTCCAGTTCGGTCAATGACGCCGCGAAGATGGATTCGGGGTCGCCGAAGTAATCCAGCAGCGAACGCTGATGCCGAGGCCCGATCCCCGGCACCAGATTCAGGCGGATCGCTGTAACGAGTGCGGCATCCGATTCAGAAAAATCTTCGTCGTTCGTGTTCGGTTCGGCGTCGTAGTTTATGTCGTTCAAGTTTGCCCGCCCGTCTGTGGAGAAGTGAACCTTTGAGTTCAAATTCTAGCGACACGCCGCAGGTTCCGTCATTCGTGCTGACCTGAGTATGACAGAACGATCTGGAGCAAAATCGCAAATCCTGTCAATACTTATGACGGGTAAATCGATGAAAGCCGTATTGACCGTCTTTTCAATGTGAAATAGCATCGCGCGAGTGTAGTGGTTGGAATCCGTCGTTTGCGGAGGCAGCGTTCTGATTTCTGCATCGAGAAACGAGTGATTCTTTCCGTCAAATCTCTCCACATCCCTTCAAAACTGGAAGTCAGTTTGAGTCTGCTCGCAGGACGTGACGTCTCATGAGACTTCGACAATCAGGCGCATCCTGGATTGTCCACGCCCCGGCGAAACTCAATCTGTTTCTTGAGGTTCTTGGCAAGCGGGCGGACGGTTTCCACGAGTTGGAAACGCTCATGGTTTCGGTCAACCTGTTCGACACACTGGTACTCAGACAGGAGTCTTCAACACAGATTTCACTACGTTGTCACTACTCGGGTTGTGTTTCGCGAAGGGTTGCCGCTGACAGTGCTTCGGCATCGGATGAGGTTCCTGACGGGCAGGACAATCTGGCAGTGAAGGCTGCGGAGCTGCTGAAGAAAAAGACGGGTGTCGACAAGGGCATCCATATCGAACTCTTCAAGCGGATTCCGGCTGAAGCGGGGCTGGCCGGAGGATCCAGCGATGCCGCTGCCGTTCTTCTCGCCCTCAACCGAATCTGGCAACTCGGTTTGAGTCGCGACGAGCTGCAAAGGTATGCATCCGAAATCGGAAGCGACGTCGCCTTCTTCCTTGCTGAATCTCCCGCTGCTCTCTGCCAGGGGCGAGGCGAAATCATTCGTCCGCTTAAGAAAGCGCCGCGTCTGCACTTCGTCATTGTCAAACCGGATAGTGGACTTTCGACGGCTGCCGTGTTCAGGCAGTGCCGTCCGGAAGCGAAGCCGCGAGGAGCGTCGAAACTCGCCGAGTATCTGCAACGTGGTGACCTGATGAATGCGGGCCGCAGTTTATTCAATTCACTCCAGGCTCCAGCAGAATTGCTGAACCCGGACGTAGGTCGGCTGATCGAGGAACTTGGAAGGCATCCATTTGTTGGGCACATGATGAGTGGTAGTGGAACTTCCTGCTTTGGTGTCTGTAGGCATCGTGAAGAGGCCAGGATGGCCGCCGCCCGGCTGAAGGCACTACGCCTTGGTCGTGTCTTTGTGGGGGAAACCTCATTCTGACGCGGCATGTTTCAGGAGGGACATCTGTGGATATTTCAGAAGTCAGAATCAAGCTCATGGACGATCCCAGCGATCGTCTGCAGGGATTTTGTTCGATCACCTTTGACAAGTGCTTTGTCATTCGCGATCTGAAAATTATCCGAGGAACAAAGGGTTCCTTCGTGGCGATGCCCAGCCGCAAGCTGACCGATCGCTGCCCGAAATGCGGCACCAAGAATCAGCTTCGAGCCCGTTTCTGCAATGATTGCGGGGTCGAGCTTTACGAAGATCGAGCCATCAAAGACGACGAAGGTCGCGCGAAACTTTACGCCGACATCGCTCACCCGATTAACTCCGGTTGCCGCGATTTGATCCAGCGAAAAGTGCTGGAAGCCTTCGAGAAAGAAATCGTCCTCGCACAGCAGCCCGGTTACCGTTGCACGTACGATGACTACGGTGAAGACCGTGTTGCCGGCCTGAAGCATCCGCAGGAGTGCGACGATCCGGCACCAGCCGCTTCATCAGATGCCGCAGCTTCTGTTGAGCCAGCCAGCTCGCCAGGACCTGCTCCGGCAAACGAAGGTCGAACCATCCGCATCGACGGCCCGGACGGCTCACACCGCCGCATCGAACCTGCTCAACCGGACGTCACAAGACCGCACCACCTGGACGCTCCCGACCGAGCACCGACTGTTGCATCGGACCGTGAATCCAAGACTGACGACGGCTTCGGCGCCGGCGTTGAATAGAAGGTCGGCGATGCGAACTTTCGACATTGCTCGTCCTCAGTCATAGCCACCTGGGTGCTGAACAAGTTGGGGCAGGGTGTCCGAAACGCTTGAAATCGTCTTCGTTCGAACATGGTGGCGGTACACGCCGGAAGACGGTCAGTGGTTCACCGTCATTTACCACTGGTTCAACATTTCTGAAGGCTGCGCGTGGATTGCCTGCTTCTGGCTGGTGCTTCGTCGGTTTCGGATTCATCGCAAATCATACTCGGAAGTTTGCTACGCGATCGCGTTTCTGACGTTTGCGGTCACCGACTTCGTTGAGGCGTGGGCTCAGTCTTCGTGGCTGATCTGGCTCAAACTGGTCAATCTGGTTGTCCTGTTTCAGCTTCGCCGAACGATCATGTCGCGGTACTATCCGGCAGCAAAGTTATATTGACCGTACCAGCCTGCGACTGACCTCCCATTCAATGCATCTCCGTTTTCTGAACGTCCCGCGAGCTTCTCATGAGCCGCTCTCGTAAATCGCGTGCCGCTGGCAGTAGCTCGGTCCCCTTTCTCGTGCTGGACGAGAACCGTCTGGCGTGGACGGCGGTTGACTCGGTCTGTCGCGATGTCGATGCGGAAGCGCTTCAGCTTGAGGCAGCACTCATCTATGGACCGTCCGGTTGTGGAAAGTCCCATCTCTGCGATCTGCTTGTAAACGCTCACAAAGATGCGGTGAAGATCGTGCCGTCGTCTGATTTTGTTGAGCAGGTCACTCGCAACTACAAAGTCGCCAACACGTTTGACCCGGTCAGCGAATACTCTCCGCTGAAATTGCTGATCCTCGAAGACGTTCAGCACCTTTGCCGGCACCCGTCTGCTCAACGCATTTTCGCGACACTGATGGACGAACTTCGTCGTACCGAGACCTCAGTCGTCTGTACCTCGAATCAGCCGCCCGCCGAACTCAAAGGACTGATTCCTCGGCTGGCGAACCGCTTTCGAGGTGGGCTCTGCGTGGCTGTCCGAATTCCCGGTCCGGTTTCGCGAGTCAAACTGCTTAGCCACTTTTGCAGTCATCTTCAGATCGCCGTTCCTCTTCCGATAATCCGTTTATTTGCCAACGAGCTTTCGGTGTCGCCGCGAGAATTGCTCGGCCTTCTGCTTCGATTCGATGCCCTGGCGACGCAGCAGAAAACGATGCCGGACGCTCGCCTGGCGAGAGCCTTTCTGACTCAGGAAATCGCTCCGAGTGGCGTCGAAATTGACGACATCGCCAAAGCTGTTGCTCGCCAGTTTGGAGTCCGGCTGGCCGACATGCGATCTCAGGCTCGCGATCACGCGGTGGCTGTACCGAGGCAATGTGCGATGTTTCTGTCGCGAGATTTGACCGGCGAGCACTACGCCAGGATCGGCGAATACTTCGGCGGAAGAAGTCACAGTACTGTCCTGCATGCCTGTAACCGAATCCGCCAGCAACTCGAGAACGACGCTGGCTTAAGGCAGCAACTCAAACGTGCTCAGCAAATGCTGCGAACTGTGTAGCCGGATAAGCAATTCCGTTGATGCCGGTCGTACCCGTTAAGTCTCGGCACGAGGGCATCTTTGACGGCTCGAAAGTAATCCCTAGAATCAAGTCTTCCTGCATTTCATGCAGAAAATTAAGTCTGTTATTGACCGACGCCAGGTCGACACTCAGCTCAAAACAGTTGACGGACACATTTGCTATGGCTCGCGCGCAGCTCACTCGGCACGAAACTGGTCTGATTGCCGCTGCGCGGACACTGGCGATTGAGGAAGGCGCCAGCGCTATCGTGATGCTGTCAGAGCGGTCGTACAATTTCAGTGAAATTCAACAGGGACTCGGTGAGCTGCGACTGGTCGTGGCATCAGACAAAGAAGATGTGATTGAGACCGCCCGTAAGGATGACGTCAACCACGTGCCGTTGCTGGAAGAACCCGAAACGCGGCAGTTGCAGCTGATCTCTGCGCTGTTGGAAGCAATTGCTGACGAGCTGATCAAAAGCGGTGACACGATCGTCACACTGTACGCTGCCTATGAACGCGAATTGCTCGATACTCTCAGCGTCATTGACATGTCGGAACACCTCACCAGGCTGACGTCACGGGATCTGCAGCGACTCGAAACGACGGTGCCCCTGGAGACACTGCGGCTGGTCGTCAATCTGGCGACCGAAATCGGCAAAGAAGGCCGTGAGGGTAAGGCTGTCGGTGCTCTCTTCGTTGTTGGTAATCACCGCAAAGTTCTGAAGCAGTCGCACGAGCAGATTCACGACCCGTTCCGAGGTTACAATAAGAAAGAGCGCGAGCTTCGACTCGCCCGAGTCCGAGAGAGCATCAAAGAACTCGCCCAGATCGACGGAGCATTTGTGTTTTCGGCCGACGGTCATGTTGAAGCAGCCGGGCGAATTCTTGATGCTCCGGCCGAAGGGCTGACCTTATCCAAAGGTCTTGGGGCGAGGCATTGGGCTGCCGCCGCGATTTCGAAAACGACTGGAGCGATTGCGATTGCCGTTTCCGAGTCCACTGGCACGGTCCGCATTTTTAAGGACGGCGTCGTCGTACTGCGAATCGAACCAATCGAACGCGCCATGAAGTGGAGCGATCAGGAACAGGACAGCGATATCACGTCCGGTTAGTCCGATTTCGGTCAGGCTGGCACGCGGCTGCTCAGCTTCTTTCACTCAGCAGATCCCGCCTGAATGTCGGCAATCCATGAACGTTGTTTGGCTGAGTCGGCGATAGAGTTTGGATCGAGCCATCCCTCGTTCATCTGCAGAATTCCGTGGTTTCCGAAGATGGTCAACGCTGTTTGTGGCGACGCCTCTGCAACAAGCGTGATCATCAGTGTTCGACCGCGACAATCAGAACCAAGAAGATTCAGCGTGCGACCGGACTCATGCTGCCGGAGTCGCCAGACGGGCTCTTTCAGTTGCAATGCAAGATCTGCGATCTCGACCGCAGTCGTTAAGACTGTCTGGAGAAGGCTTGCGGGCTCGCTGAATTCCCAGTGAAGCCGCACATTGACCGGCGTGCCGAGTCGACCTGTCTCGAGAGCAGTTCGGACGGAATCGCAAAGTTCCGGAACAGTCATTCGGCCAACGATTTGTTGAATTGGTCGAGTGGTTTCGGAAGTTGTTTCGAGACTCATTGGTTTACTCGTTAATGTTCCGTGTCGTCGACCGGCAACCGCCGGCGCAGTTGGGAAACCTGCAACGCCAGAATCCGAGGCTCCGCATTGTCTGCTGAATACCTGCCCCCGTTCAATCCTCATCCGCTACTTCGAGGTGGGCATCGCCAGACGTTGTTCGCCTATTT
>JADHNX010000341.1 GCA_016779365.1 Planctomycetaceae bacterium | reverse complement strand
GGTCCTGGAGTCTACGAACCAATTCACGGTTCAGCTCCGGACATCGCCGGGAAAGGCCTGGCGAATCCGCTGGCGACGATTCTCGCCTCGGCGATGATGTTGCGACATTCGCTCGGTCTGGAAGAAGAAGCCACTTTAATCGAGAAGGCGGTTGATTCTGTTCTCGACGCCGGCTTCCGAACGAAGGACATCGCCCGCGGCGGAGCGTCGCTCAGTACGACGGAAATGGCGGACAAGGTTCTGGAAGTTCTGAAGTCGTAGTGGCGGGACGAGTCCCAGCCTACTGAAATGCAGCTCGGGAAGCCGTTCGGAAGATGGAGTTCCACCGTGGCGGATGACGATCGAAACATCATTCGAATTGCGACTCGAACCAGCCCGCTGGCGCTCTGGCAGGCGAATTACGTTCGCGATCGAATCCTCGACTGCACGGACGGCTGCACGGTCGAACTGGTTGATGTGTCGACGATCGGTGATCGTGATCGAGCGACCGCGCTAGCCTCGATGGGCGGGCAGGGTGTCTTCACGAAAGAAGTTCAGAACGCCGTGTTGAGCGGTCGCGCAGACCTTGCCGTTCACAGCTTGAAGGACTTGCCGACCGACGCGACCGACGGGTTGAAGCTCGCGGGAATTCCCGAGCGTGCGCCCGTTGCTGATGCGCTGGTGCTGCCGGCTCATCTTGATATCGCCATTCCGGAACGTCTGGGATCGATGCCGTTTGATGTGCTGACGGCGGGGGCAAAAATCGGAACAGGCAGTCCGCGTCGGCAGGCTCAGCTACTGCACGTTCGGCCCGATCTGCAGATGTTCGAAAACCGAGGCAACGTTGAGACGCGAATGCAGAAGCTCGACGACGGCGAATTCGACGCGATCATTCTGGCGGAAGCTGGCCTGCGAAGGTTGGGGCACGCGGATCGAATTTCCAGCTTGCTCGTTCCGCCGTTGATGCTGCATGCCGTCGGGCAGGGCGCTTTGGGGATCGAGTGTCGTGAGGATGATCAGTTCATCATCGACCTGCTGACAAAGCTCTCCGATGCAAACGTTGTTGCGGCAGTTTCCGCCGAGCGAAGTTTGCTGCGTGATTTGCGAGCCGGCTGTCACGCACCGGTTGGGACGACAACGACTTTCTCCGACGCCGGTGAGCTGACATTACGAGGCGTCGTGCTGAGTCTCGACGGAGCCGACCGCCTCGAATCATCGGCTTCCGGCTTGCCAGACAACGCCGAGGCACTCGGTCTGGAAGTCGCCGCCGGCCTGCGCGAGGGCGGTGCCGAACGGCTGCTGACGCCAACGTCTTAGTTCATGCTCTGACTGACGAAAGTCAGACCTGCGAAGAAGTCGATTCTGATGCGGGGCCGGCAATTTGCTGGCCGATGAAGTATCCGGAGAGGCTCGCCGCCAGTCCGTAAAAGTCGGAAGGGATCAGGGTGACCTGAGTCAGAAAAGTTTCGGTCGTCACCGTCTCCTGCATGAGTTCGTTGGCGTAGGTCAGCAACCATGTGAAAAATCCGAACAGCATGGCCAGAACGGCGGATGTCTGGCTTCGCGGCTTTCCGTACAGACCCATGACGACCGGGATGAACAGTGCCGTGAGCTGAATCGACAGGGCCATATCGAGCAGACCCATCAGAGACTCGCCCATCAGCGAGAGGGCGATGCCGCCCAGAGAAACAAACAGCACGCTGAGTCGGTCACGGAGGAGAGCCCGCTCGCGGAACAGTTTCGTTCGGTTCAGCAGGTTGTGTCCCAGAATCGTGGCTGGAGCCAGCACAGCACTGGTCGCTGTCGAGACGATCATCGAAACGACCGCGATGACAAAGATGACCAGCATTCCGGTTGAGAGATACTCTCCCGCCAGGAAGGCGACGGGATCGAAGTTGCCTTCCGGGTGCGTGACCAGCGACGAGAGTCCGAGAATCAGCGGCAGCGCCCCGAAGCACAGATACAGGACTCCCGCCAGGATGCAGGCGTGCTGGGCGGTCTTCTCGCTTTTTGCTGCAAAGACTCGCTGTTGCAGGTCCTGTCCCGGAATGTTGCCGAACATGCCCGTGGCCCAGAGAGCGAGCACTCCCAGAATGGAACTCACGTAGGTAAGCGTCGAGCCATCCTCCGGCGGAGCCGGCCACAGTCGCAGGTGATCGGGGTGTTCGGTCGAGATTTTTTCGATGAGGACGCTAAGCCCGCGCACCGGATTGCCGTCGCCCAGACCTTCGTGGCTGAGTGCCGAAGCCGTCAGCACTACCAGGCCTGCGAGAGCCAGCAGTATCTGTATCGTGTCGGTCAGCGTGACCGACCACATGCCGCCGATCATTGTGTAAATAAGCGTGATTCCGGCGACGATTAGAATTCCGGCCGTCATGGGAATTTCGAAGTACAGATTCAGAATTCCCGCCAGCGCTGAATATTGCAGGGCGACCCACGCAAAGTAGCTCGGCACCTGAATGCAGGCGCCCGTGATTTCTGCCTGAGGGCCATACTTGATGCGGTAGAAGTCGGCCATCGTGAACAGCTCCATGCGCCACAATGGTCGGGCGAAAAACAGGCCAGAAAGGACAAGCGTCGCCGCACACGCAAACGGGTCGAGGATTACGCCGAGGAGTCCTTCATCGCGAGCGGCTCCCGCAGCTGCGAACATCGTCGCGGCGCCGAACCAGGTGGCGATCAGCGTGCCGAAGGCCAGAAACAGCGGAAGACGCCGGCCAGCCACCAGGTAGTCGGACTCGTTTTCAACTTTACGACTGGCAAAGATGCTGATTGCCAGGAGAAAGAGCACGTAGCCGCACAGTGCGACTTTCAGCCAGCCGACTGAGTCCGGGTTCAATTGCGGGAGGTCTTCCGCAGCAAAAGTCAGCATCGACGATGTCTCCGAGGTCCTGTCGGCTCAACGGCCTTTTCGGAGTGCGGGATTCTCACCAGTCGTACGCCCGCACGGCCACAACAAGCGCGGGAGTATATCGACGGTACGAGCGGCTCAACAAAGCAACGGAGCGCAGAATATCCGGAACTTTGTGCTCTGGAATCCGCGTCAGGGAAACAGTCCGTTAAGACCTGCGGTTTACTCGCCAGCGGTCGGAATCGCCGGTGCAGGCAAGCTTTGCAGCAGTTCGGTGATTCGTTGCGAGGTTGGCTTTAGTGAACCAACTACCGCAGCCAGTGCCGTTTTCAGTGGTCCTGCCGGGGCGGACTGCCAGGCGAGCTGGACTTCCTGAACTCGCGATTCTGAAAGCAGGATTCCGTAACGCTGCATGTGAAATGCCAGCTGAAGTGCGGCGGTTTCTCGCAGGGCCTCGTCGCGAGCTTCGCTGACGGCGATTTCCTGCAGACGTTCCTGCGAGGTGGCTGTGGCGATTGCCCCCAGAGCGATGACGGCGTTTTCCCCAACACCCGGATCGTTGACTGCGTCAAAGAGAGCCTGCTCTGCAGAGTCGATGTTGAATGTTTCGGTGCGACGACCACCTGCGATGTGCGCAAACCAGAATCCAGCGGCGCTGGCTCGTGCGGCTCGTTGTCGCTCGCTGACTGGCGGCGTACTGAGTCGGCTCAGGAAAAGTCGGACGCCCTGCTTGAACGAGGTCTCGCCGTTCAGCGCGAAGCCGATCATCGGGTACTGTTCCGCGAGCCGAGCGACGGCAGGCTCGACAGATTCAGGACCGTAAACAACGATCGGAATTCCAGAAGTTCGAGCGTCGGCTCTCAGGTTGGTGATCGTCTGCCCGAGTCCCCACTTCACGACGGCTGCGTGAATGACGATCAGCTCGATGTCGCTGCGGTCTGCGGCGATTTTGAATCCGTCCTGCCCGGTGGTTGCCTGAAGCGGACCCATTCCCATTTCGCTGAGCAGGCCAGCCATCGAAGCGGCACGGTCCTGGTTCGAGTCGATGGCCAGGCCCTGACGCTCGCCGCTGTCGTTGAGGGCTCGCGTCAGAATCGAAACGATGCGCGAGGCACCGCGGAATGAGTTGTCAGGATCCAGCTGAAGAACCGTTGAGGCTGCCGCAAACTGAACTCGAAAGTTCGGGTAGCTCATCGCCTGAATAATTGGCGACGCCTGGCCGGATTGGTCTCGAAGCTGCGATCGGTTTCCGATCTGGCCAAGAACCTGCAACGTCGCCAGAGCGGCTGCGGGATTGGGGTTCTGCAGCGAGTACTGCAACGCTCGAAGCGCGACTTCCGGTCCCGACAGCAGAGCCAGATCGTGAGCGGTGCCGGGGCCGGTTGGCAGAGCGGCGTCCCAGCCTGCGAGGTGAGCGTCGAAAGCCAGTCTCAACGAAAGATACAGTGATTGCACTTCCTGTCGCTCGGGAGCGAGCGTCAGCGCCTGATGTGCGAATCGGCTGCCGACGATCAGCGATGCGGTTTCCGGCGCGACGTTCCACGCCGAAAGGGCGTTTTTCTGAGCGTCCCATGACCACAGTTCTGTCGTCTTACCGTCGTCGTTCATCTTCCAGGCGAATTCCAGCCGAAAGTGTGTCGTCGCAATTTTCTGAAGCTGCGAAGCCGCTCCAAAGCTGCTGATGTCACCTGCTCGTTTAACATCGTCGCGCAGGATTCTCGCCAGTGCCTGTCGCGCGGCCTGTCGCACACCTGGCTGCTGATCGGCTCCGAAAGCCGAATACCACAGCCAGGGAACGGTATCCAGTGACCCCAGCCAGCCGAGCGTGTCGATGGCGGCGGTTTGCACGGCTTCGTCCGGAGCTTCGAGCGCTCCGAGCAGTGGCGGAATAATCTGCGTACCCATACGGGTCATCGCGTAGACCATCGCGTCGCGCTGGTTGGTGTCTTTGGAACTGGCGACTCGGGTCAGCATGCGAGGAATCGCGACTTTGCCCGTGCTGCGTAATTGAATAATCGCGACTTCCCGCTCCTGCGGCGTGCCCGACAGGTTGTCGACGAGTCGGTCCATGCGTGTCGGATCGGCGGCGTACTGGCGGAACGCTTCGTTCATCCGGTCGAGCAGGGTGATCGATTCTGGCTGCAAACGCTTGTCGTTGGAAAGTTCCAGGAAGACGGCCGGTCCGTGCTTGTCCCGCATCTTGAGAATCGTCGCGTCCTTCGGATCCTGATCGAGCAGTTGCTTCATGTATTGCAGAGCGAGTTTCGGGCGGTCGAGGTCGAGCATCAGCACAACCGCGTCGAACAACGCTTCTGGATCCTTCGGCTCACTGAGCAGCGGAGAAGGCTCGGAATCGGTCAGGTTTTGCGCAACGGCAACGGAGTCAGGAGCGTCGGCGGGCGGTTGAGCGCGCAACTCGACCGCAGGACTTAACGCCCCCAGCAGAACTGTCAGAACAGTAAACCGGCGATACATCAACATCAGCTCCGTCGAGGCTCATGCACAGCGTAGTTGGATCTCGCTGCGATGACGGCGGACGAAATTTGGCTTCCCGCAAAAGGCGGCAACGTTACAGGCCGGCTATCGTGCTCTGAGAAGGTTGAGAAAACAATCTGAAACACGCCGTTTACCTGTTTTATCGGCGGTCAGTTCCGGGATTGTTCGTCTGGGTGTTGTGTGCTGTTGGAGTGTCTGTTTTTGCAGATTTGACCGAGCACAACGTTCCGGCACGATGCACTCCCTGGATGGGTTATCGGACTCCGGACGGTCGTCGGTTCAACCGGAAAGTGACAGTCACGGCTCGTGACGTGAATTTTGTCCCGCCAGACTGCCCCGAACCTGTCTTTTCCGGACGGCAGATTCTGAGACCGAACAGCTTCGATGCGGCAAAACGGTCTTATCTCGATGAGGAAGTTTGAGTTAGAGTCCCGGCCCCTTCCGAGTCCGTTCCGTGACTCACCAGGCTTGAAGCCAACCGGCTGCTCGCTTACCTCACTTCATGCATTCTGTCGTTGGCGCGTTGCGTCTTCCCCAGAACTCCCATCCTTCCGTTACCGAGATCCGAGATGCATTTATCCTTCCCGATCAGGTGCGCCGTCGTTGCTTGCCTGACTCTCCAATTGTGTGCTGGCTGCGCGACAACCAAGACATCCAACACAGCGCGTACCGCTACCGAGCAACTGTTACTTTCAAACGCGATCGACCAGTCTCTTAACAAGGTCGATTTCAGCGCGATGCACGGTCGAAACGTGTTTATCGATCCGGCTTACCTGGACGGAGTCGACAAGCAGTATGTCCTGGCGTCGTTGAGGCACCATTTGCTTTACAACGGCGTTCATCTGGCAGCTGCGGCTGACAAAGCGGATATGATTCTTGAGCCTCGCAGCGGCGGTATCGGTACGGACACGACCGAGTCGTACTACGGTATTCCTGGAATTTCGCTGCCAGGCGGGATGTTCACAATGCCGGAAATCAAACTGGTCACCCGAACGAACCAGAACGCCACGGCCAAAATTGGACTGGCTGCCTACG
>JADHNX010000340.1 GCA_016779365.1 Planctomycetaceae bacterium | reverse complement strand
GGCGGATCGGGTTATCTCGGAAAGTCATTCTCACGAGCGCTGGCGGAAGCCGGCGCGAGCGTCGTCATCGCCAGCCGAGTCAAAGACCGAGCGGAACAGGTTGCCTCGGAACTCCCGTCGCCCGGCAGGGCAGTGCATTTCGGAGTGCAGCTCGATCAGCTCGACGAAGTGTCGCTCAGCCTAGGTTTCGATGCAGCCATCGAAGCGGCCGGGCACGTCGACATCCTGATCAACAACGGTCAGCAGGGGCACTCGCTCGACCTGACCGATGTCACCGGCGAAGCCTTCAGCGAAGACCTCAAAAACGTCACTGGCTATTTTCTGCTGGCTCGTCGGTTCCGGGATCACATCGTTGCTCGCGAAGCTTCGGGAGCCGTGGTCATGATCGGATCGATGTACGGCGTGGTCGGTTCTTATCCCGACGCCTACGAAGGCATCTGCACCGCCAGCCCGGTCCAGTATCACGCGTTGAAAGGCGGCATCATCCACATGACGCGGCACCTGGCCTGCTACTGGGCAAAGGATGGCGTCCGAGTCAACTGCCTGAGTCCTGGTCCGTTCCCGTCAGGCAAGGCGCCGCAGGAGATGGTCGAGCGGCTGAAGACCAAACTTCCGATGGGCCGCATGGGCGAACCTCACGAGCTGAAAGGTGCGCTCCTGCTTCTGGTCAGCGACGCCGGCAGCTACATCACCGGCCAGAACCTGCTCGTCGACGGCGGCTGGACCGCGTGGTAAGAACCGGGACGAACGGCGTCCGGGATGCCGCACGAATTGCCTGCGAGTGCTGGCTTGAGGCTTTCTCTCTGTTGCTTCTCTTCAGCGCGAATCTGGATGCTGCTCGGTCACATTCATCTTGCGGCTGAACGTGGTCTGCCGTTTTCAAGCGAGTTGCTCGAGTCAAACGCATGGACTGTGCGGTGACTGCCGATACCGAAGCCGCCGTTTCATAGACTGTTGACTCGGCGAAAAGTCGACGGTTAGGGACCATAGGCGTAACAAGGATTCTTGAACGTGGTTCCCGCAGTGCTGGTCGTCGATTCCGGAATTCGTGTAGATGCTCGGAGTGAGAATTCGTTCTGTCAGAAAGTGATCGACACGAGTCAGAACTGATTGGCCCTCAGTGATGAGCGAGTTACGGTTGCCGAGTGACACCGTCCACCTCTGGAGGTAAATTCGCTTTGAACCGGTTAATAGAATCGCGGATGGCACAAAATGCGGATCGTTGGTGTCGACTGGTTGGGCTTTGATGCTGATCGGCATAAATCCTCAAATCGACGTGCATCTGCCGAACCTTTTGGTCAATCTGCGAACTGGGATGACCGTGCCGCATGGTATTTCGACCGTCGGGTAAGAGTTTAAATGGCGGTCTGAAAGTTGACGCCGGACGGATTTGTACAACGTCAATTTCTGCGGAAACATTGGTCGTTGACATCTTTTGAGGCCACTGATAGCGTAGCCTGTGTAGACGTAAATCCGCCGCCATTTGACCTGAATTGTCAACGGATTACGTCCAAAGATTGAGTTTCAGTTCACCTCAGTTTCTGGAATGGAATTCTCCATACACAGCGACGAGTTCAGATCAAGTTTGATTTCCCATTTGAATTACCGACGGTAATTAACTGACGCGAGACACATCAGAAGTCGATTCGAGTTCGCTGCTGTTCGCTCGTGTCAAATTCCTGACTGTAAAAGGCGTCATCGAGGACACGCGCTTATGCTCCATGCCGTGCTCAAAGTGGTCGGTGGAAAGCAGGATGGAAAGCTCATCCCGCTTAACACGAAGAAATTTCTGATCGGTCGCGAACAGGACTGTCATCTCAGACCGGCCAGCGAGTCGGTAAGCCGGCATCACTGTGCGATCACGATTGACGATTACACCGTTCGCGTGCGGGATCTCGGCAGCTCAAACGGAACCAGCATCAACGGCAAGCGAATTATCGGCGTCCATGAGGCAAACCCAGGCGATGCCCTTCAGATCGGGAACCTGGATTTCGAAATTGTCTTCAGCAAGGCCGGAACCCCTGTGGCGGCTGGATCGCCCGACAAAGGCGGAACATCGTTCGCTCTGGACGAATTCAATCTGGAATCGGCAGAACCTCTTTCTGACACCGCCATGATGGTTAGTAGCGACACGGCGGTGATTTCCAGGCAGGAACTGGAAGCACAGACTGCAGCTGGCCAGTCATCCGAATCAGAGAAGGATGCGGAATTGACGGCAGCGACCGATTCGACTGAGCCAGCGGCTGCGACAGACGTGGAGGCTGCACCGGTTGAAGCGGCGTCGACCTCGCAGCCGGTTGTGCCTGAACAGCCAGCACCGGCAGCGATCGAGCAACCGGCAACGCTGGGGCAGGAAACGGTTTCTCAACCTGCTGAAACGCCAGCCGCAGCTCAGCAACAGCCGGCCTTTCAGCAGCCGGTTGCCCCGCAAGTTCCTGGCTATGGCCAGCAAATGCCCCAGCAGCCGTACCCGTATGGAATGCCTGGCTACGGAATGCCACAGCAGGGGTATCCGTACGGGATGCCTCAACCTGGAATGCCAGGCTACGGGATGCCTCAGCCTGGAATGGCTGGGTACGGGATGCCAGGCTACGGGATGCCTCAACAGGGGATGCCCGGTTACGCAATGCCGGGGTATGGGATGCCTCAACCCGGAATGCCTTACCCCGGTCAGCAGATGCAATATCCCGCCGGGCAACCGGTGATGGACGAGTACGATGACGACGAGGATGACGAAGTCGAAGAGACCGCGTCGAAAATCAAAGAACCGCCGATGTCGCTGCCTGATCCTTCTGAAACCGGCCTTCGTGAAGAGGTCAAGTCTGACACTGATGATGCACCAAAAGTTGAGGCTCCAAACCCGGCTGCGGACATCCTCAAAAAGTACAGGGGTGGCCGATAAGCTCGAAGGGGCTTCCGTCGAACGGTGAATGATTCGATTTCGGTTAGGATTAGCAGCGACCCTGATTAAACTGCGTCGCAAAGTAACATCCGAAATACTGACGCATCGTTCGTTCAATTCGAGCCGATTCTTGCAGCAAACAGAGACGCAGACTTTTGGAGGCACAAAATGGCTGACCCCCAGGAAACACAACGACGTTACAAAGAGTTTCTCGATCTGATGCCCCTGACTTTGGCACTGGCAGGCTTGCCACAAAGTGAACTGGGCAAGTACTTCTCGGAAGAGCAAATCGAAACTCGACTGTTCGTGATGCGGCATGCCTACAAGGCTGCGAGATCACTGGCTCGCGAGCTGGTCGTTAAGTAGTTCCGGTCGGTCGGCATCCGCCAACGGGTCGCACGAAGCATTGTTCAAAACGACTTCCGGCTTCTTTCAAAGGTCGCGTCATCGGATGAGCTGCTCCGAGCACAGGTCTGAAATTGCAGCCTCATTATCGATATGGCGGACGTTGATTCCTTCGGCAATCAGTCGACCGATCTTGTCGATCATGCCGTCGGAATCCAGGAATCGAGTTCCGTCGGCACTGCCCAGCGAATTGTCTCTGCCTTGCAGAACGACGATCGCGTAAACCGCGAAACCGTTGCGTCGCATATTGCCCAGTGAGATTGCTGTCTCGGTGGTTACATCACCGAGCACGGCGACGATGGTGGCGTCTCGCGGCAGTCGGCTGGCAGCTTCCGAGACAAGCTCGGAAAACGATAGCCCGTCTGTCAGCTCGAGTCGTGCGAGTGATTCTCGAATACGCTGAAACTGCTCATAGCCGCGTTGAGTCTCAACGATCACCGGTCGCAGCCGGTCGTTTGACGACGACATGCCGACACTTTGTCTGGCATCGTTTCGCGTTCTGAATTCGCGTTTCCAGCCTTCTTCGCGGATTCTGTCGGCCGCGTCTCGACCGTTCGTCACCAGTCCGATCTGCTGGCCCATCTGACACACGGCATTGGCCAGCGAGGCCACGGTTGTAATCGCGAGTTCCGATCGGTGAGGTTCTCCCTGAGCCGGATACATGTCTCTGTGGAAGTCGAGAATGATCGTCGCGCCGGCCACCGTTGATGGATCGTAAATTCGACTGTGCAGCTTTCCGGTACTGGCTGTCGCTTTCCAGTGGATCCGATTAAACGAGTCGCCGCGTTGATATTCGCGGACGCCGGCAAGTCGAGTAGGATCTTCGAACAGCCGATGCGCCATGCGGATTTCACCGATCGGACGGCGCGACGACAGGTCGTAACCGGAAAGCGGAATCACCTTCGGGTAGACCATCACGAAGTGTGGTTCGGTGACAACTTTGAACCGCCGATGCAGTCCGAACAGGTCGCCGCTCTCCAGCATCAATGGCCCGATCTGATAGTAGCCGCGAGTCGCAAAGTTGAGTTGATAACGAATCGACTTCTTTCCGCCAGGCCCCATCTGGATCAGCGCGACGCGGCGACCGTCAACGTTGAGCTTCGGTGGTTTGCAGGACAGCGCGTCGCGAGGCAGCGAGTCCTCGACAAGGAGCCACGGAATCGGAATTCCGGAGCTGTTTGCCAGGTCGACGATGACCGCCACTCGTTCGCCGATCTCGACCGTGTGGCGACTGCTTTCTCGATGAGCGGTGACATTCTCAATCCAGTGTCGGGCGAGCCATCGGCTCAACAGGATGACGCCGAGCAGAGCGTACATCGAGTACACGAGAAGTCCGAGCTGGAAAACAATCCCGATGATCAGCAGAAAAATGGCACCAAGCAGCCATCTCATAGAATGTCAGCACCTTCCTGCATCGTCGGGACGGACGACTCGTTGAGAATTTCTTCGATGATGCTGGCAGCTGTGATTCGCCGCAGTCGACTTTCCGGACGAACAATGATGCGGTGAGCCAGCACTGCCGGAGCGACTCGTTTGACATCGTCGGGCAGTACAAACGCGTTGCCTCGAATCGCGGCTAGCGCCTGCGAGGATCGATACAGCGCGATCGATGCTCGCGGGCTGCCGCCGAGCAGAATGTCGTCGTGCTCGCGCGTGGCGTAGACGAGGTCGAGGATGTAGCTGCGAACCTTCGGGTCAACTTTCACTTCGCGGCAGGCGTTCTGGCAGGCAACGATTTCTTCGGCAGTCACGACCGGCTCAAGAGTGTCAATGGGGTGGGCCGTGTGCATGCGTCCGAGCATTTCAGCTTCCTGCTCGCGACCGGGGTAACCAAGACTTAAACGAATCAGAAACCGGTCGAGTTGCGCTTCCGGCAAAGGGAATGTTCCTTCCTGATCAACGGGATTCTGCGTCGCGATGACAAGGAAGGGGCGATCGAGCAGGTAAGTTTCGCCGTCGACGGAAACGCGTCGTTCCGCCATTGCTTCGAGCAGCGCGGCCTGAGTTCTCGGCGTTGTTCGGTTGATTTCGTCTGCCAGCAGAATTGATGTAAACAGCGGTCCCGCTCGGAATTCAAACTCGGTTGTCTTCGGATTGAAGATTGACGCTCCGGTAATGTCGCTTGGAAGCAAGTCGGGCGTGCATTGAATTCGCTTGAAGTCGCACCCGAAACTCACCGACAACGCCCGAGCCAGCATGGTCTTGGCGACGCCGGGAACGTCTTCGAGAAGTATGTGCCCCTCCGCGAAGGTTGACATCAAAGCCAGAATGACTTCCTGGCGTTTCCCGATAATCACCTTCTCAATATTGGCGATAATCTTCTTCGCAACAGCGTTGACCTTCGGCATGCCGACACTTTCCGTTGGATGCGGTGCTCACGTTCCGCAGAGAATTCGCAAAGAGGCAGATTCTACCGGTGCTCGAATCCGCCTTGCCAGTCGTCAGCCGTCTCGCGAAAAGACGCTGTCAGCATCTGATTCCTCATCTGCCAACCTGAAAGCTAACGATGTCAGTTTCGATTTTGATCCCGGACGAACTCGCAAAGTACTCAGATGGCAAAACGCACATTGAAGTGGAAGCGGGTTCAATCGGTGCCGCGTTGTCGAGCCTGTTCGAAATGTATCCTGATCTGCAGAAGCGGCTGGTCGACGCAAATCGACATTTCTATCCGTACGTGCCGGCATTTCTGAACGACGAGAAACTGGCACTGCAAGGAACTCTGAATCGCCGCCTCCACAACGGTGACCGCCTGACCTTCATGGTGATCGCCTCTGGCGGATGACGCAGCACCTGGGGGATCCGGTCGTTTTGAAGTCGGCATCGATCGCCGCCTCTTCCGGAATTCAGACGAGTAACAAAAACCGGTTTGGACGGGTCAGTTCACTTCGTCAGCTGACTTCGGTGCAGACGGTGGCTTCGCCAGATAAGAAGTCAAACATGATTGCTTCATCGTTCGTGGCATTTCATAATGCTCGTTCACGTAACTCGAACGACCTCAGTGGTTTCTGGAGTGTTCGAGTCATTATCCGGTGTCTGCGTCGGCTGTCCATTACTGAGTC
>JADHNX010000339.1 GCA_016779365.1 Planctomycetaceae bacterium | reverse complement strand
AAGCCGCGAAGTTCCCAACATACAAAACGTTGGACACGTTCGACTTCAAAGCACAGCCATCGCTCAACAAGGTGCTGATCACCGAACTGATGCTCGGTGAGTACATCGACAAACGAGAGAACATTCTGCTGGTCGGCAATTCCGGAACGGGCAAAACTCACATCGCCATCGCACTGGCGATCGCAGCTTGTGGTCGAGGTCGACGCGTCCGCTTCTATCGAGTCACGGAACTGATCACGCAGTTACTGGAAGCCCGCGAAGAGCGAGTGCTGCTTAGACTGAAGGCTCAACTCGCAAAGCTCGACCTGCTGATACTCGATGAACTGGGCTACGTGCCGGCCAGCAAAGTCGGCTCCGAACTCCTGTTCGATGTCATCAGCACCGCGTACGAACGCAACAGCGTTATCGTCACGACGAACCTGCCGTTCGAAAACTGGACCGAATTTCTCGGCAGCGAACGACTGACCGGAGCCACTCTCGACCGCCTCACACACCGCTGCCACATCCTCGAAGCTGGCGGAGAGAGTTACCGTCTGCGAGATGCAAAAACTCGCCAGACAAAATGCTCAAGCAAGAGCAGCAACCAGACGAAATAACTCAACAGAGACCTCGCCGGACCGATCCCAAGCCACCACATCGGTCCCCGCCACAACAACAGCACCCCGTTTTTCGACCGCCCAGCGCTACGTTTTCTAACCGGCGTCTACAGACACGAAGGTGGTCATAAAGCTTTTCCTGCATGCCATTAAATGCCAGGTAGATGTCGTGTATCCGGAACTGTTTCGTGGGCGATCGCTAAGTTCAGTCCTGAATTGCACGCGATGAGTGGATTCAATGCTGCAGGAGACGAACAACGACGGTTGGATTCGGCAATAGAAATTTACCATGATTATTCGCCTGCGTCGGTATTTTGGCCTGATCGCTAAAGCTGACGAGGAAATGACTGCATGTTGAATGGAGCACGGAGCAAATGCCCGACATCAGGACAGCAAAGACGCTTGAACTGACACGGGATGAAATTCAGCGGGTGCATGATCTAGTCAGAACCTCGTTCGGTACGGTCGAGTGGATCGTTGCTGCTGTGACTGATGATTCAGGCGATCCACCGAGTCGCCTGCTCGTGAAAGGTCTGCTTGAATCGGTTCTCGACGATCCGGGCGAGTCTCCACTGATCGGCGACCTGTTTACGTCAGTGGCGGACACTCGGGAAGACGTCGGACTACCTGCCGGGTTGCCGTCACCGAACTGGCATTCTGCCGCCGGTGAGATCATCGCCCGCGTTTGCTCATCAATTCTGACGCCTGGCGGAAAGGTCAGCGGAATTCTCGGGCGAGCTACCGCGAACGATGGGACAGTCATTCGTCTCGAAAAGCTCGCTGATTGCTGGCCGGAAATCGCAGCACAGCTTCGACCGTTCGCGACTGTCCGGTTTGCACGCATCACTGACCTGCTGACTCAGGAATTCAGCCGGGGCGTCGCAGCATTCGCGAAAAGCACTCAAGGGCGATCGTCAGGTCACAGACCACAGATACCGCCGAAATCTGCTGAGAATTGTGAACCAGCACAGAACAATCGCAGCAATGCTCCGCAGAAGTCAAAACGAGGACCAACGGCCAACATGTTGATGGTGGATCTCATGATGAAGAACCCAGAATCGCGAGGGTGGACGGTGGCAAAATGGAGTAAAGCGATTGGAAAGGGCCGTTCGACGATCGTTGAAACTGAAATCTGGAAACAACTCGCACAGTTCCGCGCGGAACTCAGAATTTCGAAAAGGAAAGACCGTCGACACCGTTGATCGACCGAACGAATACAGGCCGTTCCCGAACCGAACAAAAGAAAGCAAAAAAACACATAACTTCTTTAAAGATAGCCACTTGCTGCCTCGCCAAACAGCTGCTTACCGACGAAAGCTGCTGATTTTCCGAACGAACTCAGGACGGGATAGAGAGTCAATTTCTTCCACCCCCTGAGGCACATGAGATGAATCAGCAGAGGCTTGATGTGGGCCATAGCCCCGCATCACTGGTCGCAATACTTGTTGCAGCTCACAAAGCGAACGACCGAGAGCTCGAACGTGCAGCGAGACACAAGCTTGAAGATGACTTCGGCATCAAGCTGAGGTTTATGGCTTGTCGTGACGCACAGGCCGAAGAAGAGGTGCAGCATGACTGACACCTCATTCGATTTCGAACGACTCATCGTGCAGCTTGCCACGCGTATTGCTGACGACGTTGCTTCGCGGTTAGCGGAGCAGAACAGGCGGCAGCTCGCGGTTGATGCTCTGATTGACGAGCCGACGATGGCGAAAAGGCTCAATGTTTCGGTGCAGACACTGCAACGTAAACGCAAAGCCGGAGAAGTCCCGTTTGTCCAAATGGGAAGTCGGATTCTGTACCGTCCGGCTCATGTGCTCGATGCCCTTTGCACAACGCAGGAGGGTGACCAATGAGTACCACAAACCCGATCGATTCAGTTCTGAATGCGGTCTCCGCTGAAACGGGACGTGAGGCCAGAAAGAGCGGCGATGGATTTGTCACCTGCTGTCCTGCACACGACGACAATAATCCCAGTCTAAAGATCAGCGAAAGAGGCGACGGGACTGTTGGCATTCACTGTTTCGCTGGATGCTGTCCTGAAGACGTACTGGCGTCTGTCGGCCTGACTCTTGCCGATCTGTTTCCAGTGAAGGGAGACGGTAGACAGAACCCAATGGTTCAGCCGAAATGCAGTGGTTCTGTCACGCCGAAAGTCAGCAAGAACTTTCCGTCGGTTGGTGATGCAATCGACTACTTCAGTCAACGGCACCGTGACGTTCAGTTCTGGACCTATGAAGACGCTGGTGGCGGTCCCGTCGGAGTTGTGATCCGTTGGGACACGGACAAAGGCAAGGAATTTCGCCCGCTCAGTCGATCAGACGGAGGCTGGATGCTGTGTGCGATGCCGAAACCTCGCCCGCTGTATCGACTGCCAGACGTCAAGGCCTCAGATCGCGTCTACGTGGCGGAGGGCGAAAAGGCTGCAGATGCACTCCGGTCGTTCGGTCTCGTGGCTACGACGTCACCAGGTGGCTGTAAGGCGGCCAAACATGCTGACTGGTCGGTGCTTGCCGGCAAGGACGTGGTGCTCGTTCCTGACAACGACGAGCCCGGCGAAATGTTTGCCGAATCAGTGGTCGGAATTCTGTCCCGCGAATTGCCAGGCACGACGGTTCGCATCATCCGGCTGAAAGATATCTGGCCGGAAATTCCCGACGGAGGAGGAGACGCGGCTGATTTTTCGGAACACTTCGACGGGCAGAGTCCGGAAACACTGGCAGTACAAATCGAGGAACTGACAATGCAGACGGCACCGATCAAAGTGAGTAACGAACAGCACTCGTCCACGCGACTGGCCTTCCAGCCGTTTCCTGTTGACCTTCTGCCGGAACCCGTTCGCTGTTTTGTAAACTCCGGGGCGAAGGCGATCGGATGCGACCCCGCTGCCATCGTGATGCCGCTACTTGCCGTTCTTGGTTCTGCCATTGGCAACACTCGCCGATTGAGTTTGAAAGCAAGCTGGCACGTTCCGCCGATACTCTGGACGGTAACCATCGGCGAATCAGGTAGTCAGAAGAGTCCAGCCTTTGCATTCGCTGCCGGATTGGTAACCGATCACGAACAGGAGCTGGATCGAAAATATCAGTCGTTGCTGACAACTCATCGGGAAGGCCAGAAGGATCATGAAAGGCAATACGCTGCCTGGAAGAGAACTGGCGAGGGCACAGAACCGTGCCCGCCGGATGAACCGATCGAAGAACGATGGAGCGTTGACGATACCACCATCGAAGCCATTGTTCCCTTGCTCACAGAGAATCGCAGGGGACTGCTGGTAGCCACCGACGAACTCGCTGGCTGGATCGCGGGATTCGACAAGTATCGATCTGGAAAGTCATCAGGAGACGTGTCGCGATGGCTCAGCATGTATAACGCCGGTACAGTCCGGGTCGATCGCAAATCGGGAGATGTTCGCCGTTTGTATGTTCCACGAGCGGCAGTCTGTGTGACCGGTACAATTCAGCCTGGCACACTGAGTCGCTCGATCGGGCAGGAACACCGAGACAACGGACTCCTTGCTCGACTGTTGCTGGCCTATCCGCTGCGGAGCCCAAAACGATGGTCAGAATTCGACGTTGACCAGGCACAGCTTCAACGGATGCGTGACGTAATCTCGCAATTACGGAGTCTTGAGTTTGCGACGAACGACAACGGCGAGGCTGTTCCTGCGATAGTCTGCTTGTCGGACCGCGCGAAGAAACTGTGGGTCGAATTCTACAACTCCCATGACACCACACTTGCGGATGCCTCAGGAGAACTCGCGGCAGCCTACTCAAAGCTGGAAGAAATTCCGGCAAGGCTGGCGCTGATCATGCACCTGGTCCGCTCTGTGACTGATCAAACCATTGATCCTTCGGTGATTGATTCTGTCAGCATGGTGTCAGCAATCGGTCTGGCAGAGTGGTTCATCCATGAAACGACCCGGATTTACGCGATTCTCGACCGAACAGCAGAAGAACATCGCGTGGCCGAGCTTGCCGGTTGGATTCGAACCAATGGCGGTCGTATGACGGCTCGCGACATTCAGCGACGCAAGAAACTCAAGTCCAGTGATGAAGCGGAAGCGATGCTCGACAGCCTAGTAAAAGCTGAGTTCGGCAGCTGGAAGCCTGTTGCACCTGGACCATCGGGTGGCCGGCCCACACGTGAGTTCGTTCTGTTCGACTTGAGTTGACACAACCTTTCTGTTCTTCGGAACAAATCGAGTTGTGTCAACTGCATCCGATCTCGCATCAAAAGATCTTCAATGCTAAGACCTCAACTGTTGCAGCCAGAGATTATCTCTGAGTGCTGGCGTCACCACTGGCCTGCTGTAGCAATTCTCCCGGTGATATTTTGAAAGGCGTTCGACGATGGCAAGCGTAGGAAAAGAACCAGGCCGAAACGGTTACAAGATTCGGTTCTACGATTTCGACAACCAGGGTCAGAAGAAGCGAGCGACTATCTGGCTGGGCGGTTATTCGAAGCGGCAAGCAGAGACTGTTAAAGGTCACGTAGACCAGTTACTGGCAGCAAAAGCCGCAGGCATCGCTCCGGATATTCAAACGGCACGCTGGCTTGGTTCGATCGGTCCGGAGCTTCGCAAGAAACTTGTGAATGTGGAGCTGATCGCACCAACGGCGGACGACCGAGGGCCGGTAACGCTGGCACCATTCCTTGCTGACTACGTCGCACATCGGAAGGACGTGAAGGCTTCAACACAGTTGTGCTACCGACGCGCGGTGACCTGCCTGGTCGAATTCTTTGGAGCGGATCGGCGACTCGATTCAATCACTGCTGGTGATGCGGAACGCTGGCGAATCTGGTTGGCAACACAAGGCAACCAGAGAAACAACGCTTGCCAAAAACTGGCAGACAATACCGTCCGCCGGAGAACGGGGCGTGTTCGGCAATTCTTTGGTTATGCGATCAAGCAGGGGGTAATTACCAGCAATCCCTTTAATGGTTTGCCGGCATCCGTTCATGGGAACACAAAACGACAAGAGTTTGTTTCTCGGCAGACTATAGAATTGGCTCTTGAATCTGCGACGTGTCCGGACCTTCGGGCCATCATCGCTCTGAGTCGATATGGAGGGCTGCGGATTCCGGGTGAGCCGATTCGACTGACGTGGCAGGATGTCGACCTCGAAGCAGGCCGGCTTACGATCCACGCCGAAAAGACAGAGCATTACGAAGACGGCGGATTTCGGTTCTGTCCGATATTTCCGGAACTCCGACCATTTCTACAGCACCTTTACGAACGTGCGAAGCCCGGCATCGACTGCCCAATGAGTGATCCGGTCATCACTCGCTGGCGATCCAAGGATCAGAATATCCGGACTGCATTCCTGAAAGTGCTGAAACAGGCAGGGATCACACCCTGGCCAAAGCTATTTCACAACCTGCGGGCGAGTCGACAAACGGAACTGCTGGGCGAGTTTCCTGTGAAGGATGTTTGCAGCTGGCTTGGCAACACAGAAGCCGTGGCGATGAAGCATTACGCGATGGCAACTGCTGATGCTTTTCAGCGGGCGACTTGTGGTACTACTGGTGGTTCTATTTCTGCAAATCAGCAGGTATCAGCAAAGAGCAACCCGAACAGGAAACCACCAGAAAACACTGCCCCGGATAGCTCCAGAGCCCTTCAGAATCCTGATAAGTTAGCCGAGGCGGGACTTGAACCCGCACGACCCATTCGGGTCCCGGGATTTTAAGTCCCGTGCGTCTGCCTATTCCGCCACTCGGCCGTAGAACTCTGGTCGGTTGTAACAAATCGTGATTATCGCTCGAAGCTGCACA